>JBBQMQ010000226.1:0-7046 GCA_038329115.1 Bacteroidales bacterium | reverse complement strand
GTTGCTGCGGGGTTTGTTTTTGGTCTTTTTAAAGGGCTGATAAAGGAACTTACCTCGTTGCTGGCAATAGTTTTAGGTATTTACGGAGCAAAACTTTTTGCACCGTATGCGTATAATATTCTCATAAACACTTTTGGCGTTTCAGTTCACATGGCTAAGCCCTTATCCTATTTTGTTCTGTTTGTTATCATTGCCATTGGAATGATGTTTTTGGCCCGAATGCTGGACAAATTTTTTGAATCAATTTCACTTGGTGGATTAAATAAATTATTGGGTGGAGTTTTTGGAGCATTAAAATTTGCATTGATTGTAAGTGTTTTGCTGAATGTTTTTGATGCCATTGATAGTCGTTTTTCGATTTTAAAAACTGAAACAAAGCAAAATTCAATTGCATATAAACCACTTATGAAGCTCGGACCAGTTTTATGGGACGAAGCCAGTAAGAAAATTACAAAACCGGATAAAAACGACCAAGGAAACAATGAGTAAAATCAACCGAAAGACAATAAGATCGGAAGCGTTGCTTTTTGATGATGAAACCGGATTGAAAGGCAATTTCTCGAAGTTTAGATTTGAATGTGGTTGTGATGAAGCCGGACGCGGTTGTCTGGCCGGACCCGTAGTTGCTGCAGCAGTTATTTTACCTTTAGATTTTGTTTGTCCTCTGCTGAATGATTCCAAACAACTTACTGAAAAAGAACGGGATGAGCTTCGTCCGGTTATCGAAAAAGAAGCTTTAGCGTGGGCAGTTGCCGAAGTTGACAATAACGAAATTGACGAAATAAACATTCTGAATGCTTCTATTTTAGCTATGCACCGGGCCATCGACAAGCTTTCCATCAGTCCTGAATTTATAATTGTAGACGGAAATAAATTCAAACCGTATGCTGAAATTCATCATCAAACCATTGTAAAAGGCGATAGCAAATACCTCTCAATTGCTGCAGCTTCGGTTCTGGCAAAAACTCACCGCGATGAAATTATGCAACAACTGCATACCGAATTTCCGGTTTACGATTGGGATAGAAACAAAGCTTACCCAACTCCTAAACATCGTTCAGGAATAAGAAAATTCGGAACAACATCGTATCATAGAATGACTTATGATTTGTTGGGTGAGAAAAAAATTCAGGCAAAGGCATTGATTCAGGCAAAGGCTGAGGTGAAAAAAAAGAATGAAAAAATGAAGAAATAAAAGAATGGAAAAAATGAACGTTCAAACTACAAACGTTCAAACTTTATAAAATCAGAACGGATATCCGATAGCAATATGGAAAGCTAAATCATTGGTAGTTGGATTTACACGCCAGCGATTACGACGGTCCAAAACCGGATCATACAATCTCATTCCCAAGTCGAACCGAATGAGGAAATAAGAAAAATCCAGACGTGCGCCAACTCCGTATGCTATAGCAATTTGATTCAGGAAAGTATCCGCTTTAAATTCTCCTAACGGCTGTGTATCATAGTGTTTAATTGTCCATATATTTCCGGCATCGAGAAAAAAAGCTCCTTCCATTACCCAAAATAATTTCGTCCGGTATTCCATATTCATATCCAGCTTTATATCACCAACCTGATTGAAATCACGCCTACTATCCGTCGTAGTTCTATTCTCCGACGTAAATCGTTTATAAGCACCAGGCCCTAAAGTCCCTTCGCTCCAACCTCTTACGCTGTTGGCGCCACCACTTAAAAACCGTCTTTCGTACGGAATAATGTCCGCATTTCCATATGGAACTCCCAAACCTAAACCTAAGTGATAAACGAACCGGTTTTCTTTGTTGAAAAACTGATTGTAAGTGACATTGTATTCTCCTTTCACATATTGAGAAAATCTGATATTAAAGAGCCTGTAAGCACCTGTAGAATCTGGGGTTGCATTGAATACGTGGCTTGCCAGATTAAGCAAATTTCCAGCTGTTTCTATGTTGTATCGAACGGTTGAATAGTTTTGCAATGGTCTGTTCGGGTTATAATTGCTATATGAACCATTATAACCGATACGCATAATGATGTGATTTTCGTAATTGTATTTATTGAAATATCCTGTTGTCAGGTAATTTGCAGTAAAATCAGGATCAATATACGGGAAATTCACAAAACTTAAATCAAACAAATCCAATGAGTGCTGAAACGGCATTCGGTTCCACGTGTATTTAACACCAGCACCGGCATTGGTAGAGGTAAATTCTCCCGGACGAATTTGATATGTGAAAGCTGTTGTAAGTTCAGTATTGGCATGTATGCTTCGTTTAAAATCATAACTTGCAAACGGCACAATAAATCTTGGAAATTTCAATCCAACAGTTCCTCCTAATTCTTTGGCCCATACCTGATCTTGCTTTTCAAACGAACCACGTGCCTGTAAAGATAACGTTTCAGCACCTTTAAATACGTTTCTGTTTAAAAAATTCACTTTGCCTGCAGCACCCCAATAACCTTCTGTGTAGGTTCCTTCAGCTTCCACCGAAAGTGAAATTGTTTTGGAAGGTATTACAATTACATAACAATCCAACAAACTATCTTTTGTTTCCTTAAAGCTTATATTTACATATTTAATTGGACCTAAAGAGTTTAGCGAAGAGTAAGTGCGTTGTACGGCTTCGTCGCTATAAACTGCACCGGGATTAACAAATGTGTTTTGTATTAACGCATCCAGTTTAATTAAGGGTTTTTGGGGAGTTACCAGAATAAAATCCCGAAACTGAATGGTATCCAGTTCTATTTTGTTTTCAAGGTTTGTAGTGACGTTTGCATCACTGTTTGTATAAAATATTACCTTTCGAATACTGTATTTTTTAAAAATAATCCTGTCAATTGAATCGGACGAATGTTTAAGAGTCTCGCGAAATTCAATTGTCACATCGATTTGATGAGAGTTTAATGAACTATCAGCCACATAAGTCAAAAATTCTTTGTTGAAATTGTAATATCCACTTTGTCTGAATTTGGTGGCAATTCGTTCACGTTCAGCATTCATCACATCCACATCAAATAGCATTTCAGAATGAATCAACGATTTAGATGTGTCAGCAGCAATATCTGTAAGTAAATTGTTTTTTAAATCAATTTTGTAATCTCTTATCTTGTAAGGTTTTTTGGCTTGAATCACGTAGTCAACAGTCGCTTTTTTCCCAACAAAATTCACATTACTCTGAACTTTGGCATTAATATATCCTTTGTTTCCAACCTGCATTTGCAATTGTTGAACAGAAATACTTGTGAGTGAAGAATTATAGATAACGGGAGGGTCGCCAATTCGTCTCCAAAATTTATTAATCCATTTCGAAGTGTCTTTTCCGGCGAAATTATAGATGCCCAATTGCATGCGAAATATCCCGAAAACTGCTGCATTTGGCGTTTGTCGTAAGTATTCCTTTAATTCACTTTTCGATAAATCTTTATTGTCGGTTTTGATGCTGACTTTATCCAGTAAATAGTCTCCATCAGGTACATATTTGGTACTATTGCAAGCTGACAATAGTAAAACAAGTATCGAAAGTGAATAAAAACTTCGCAAATTCATAAGCAATTTCAGGAGCAGGATTGAAAATATTCTGCAAATATAGGGTTTTTAAAGTTTTCTTTGCTAGCTTTGTGTCAAATTTTTTGAAACCTTTTGGAGTGCGAAGCTCCCAAAAGAGTTCCAATGAATAATCGTAAATATTTAAATCGTAAATACTTGGATCTCTCAAAACCCAAAATAAAACTGATTACCAGCTTGTCGCAAAAGAAATTTCGCGATGAAACCAGCTTGTTCGTTGCCGAAGGTACAAAACTCGTGCTAGAGTTGGCGCAGGCTTTTCATTGTTCGTTGTTAGTTGCTACTTCCGAATGGATAAGAGAGAACGAGAAAATAAATGCCGATGAAGTTATTGAAGTTCAGGAATTTGAATTGAAGAAAATTTCAAACCAAAAAAGTCCGCAAGGTGTTTTGGCGGTGTTTAAAAAACCCGTATATGATTGGAAAAAGGATGATTTACATGAAAAATTAAGTCTGGCGCTCGATGATGTTCAGGATCCTGGAAACCTGGGAACTATTATTCGCATTGCAGATTGGTTTGGAATTGCCGATATATTTTGCTCGGAACATTCAGCCGATGCTTTCAATCCTAAAACTGTGCAGGCCACCATGGGCGCTTTGTCAAGGGTTCGGGTTCATACCGTTAATCTGGAGGATTTTCTGAAATCCAACTCAGATAAATTGCCTGTATACGGCACTTTTATGAATGGTGAAAATATTTATAATAAAACCATGACTCCAACTGGAATTATCGTGATGGGAAATGAAGGAAACGGTATTTCTCCCGAAATTGAAAAATTGGTAACAGAACGATTATTGATACCTAGTTTTCCGGCTGGAAATATTACATCCGAATCTCTGAACGTAGGTGTGGCAACTGCTTTGGTGTGCGCTGAATTTAGGAGAAGAATTTAAAAAATATTTCCCGCAGATTTCGCAAATAATCGCAGATAACTTTCAGCGAAAATCAGCGAAATCTGCGGGAAAACATCATTACAAACCACCATCCATATTCATATCAGCTGCACCAGCTGCTTGTTTCTTCATATCAGCTGGTTTTGGTTTCATGTTTCCAAAATTATAACTTGCTGTGAGCATAAGCATTCTGCCGTGGAAATATGAATTTGTGTTTTGATAGAATCCAACCCCAGAAGTTGTTTGACGGTCACGATCCGAATTCAACAAATCTCTGACATTCAGACTTACACTAATTTTCCGATCGAGAAATGTTTGACGAAATCCCATATCGATTGAATATTTGGCATTTTCCGTTCCCTGTGCAATCAACTGTGGCGATTCATATTCGGCAGTAATTTGACCTGAGAACGTTTTGCTTAGTATGAAATTTGCCATAACATTTGCCGTCCACGAAAAAGAATTTTGTCCTGGAATGGCTGTCCTGATTGTTGGAATATAAGGATTTACATAAACAGATGAATCTAATTTGTTATAATAAAAATTCAGGGTTGTGGTAAGACTCAGAATTTTAAAAAGACGGTTCTTCGAAATCAATTCCAATCCTGTATTTTGCGATTTGGCAATGTTCATATATGTACTTTCCATAATTCCACTAGAGTTCAAAAACCGTACATTCTCAATCACATCATCGGTATAATGATAATATAATGAGGAAGATAGTGTTTGAGCACCCCAAGTTTTAATATAGTTTAATTCGAGTGATGACGAATATTGGGGTAACAGATCAGGGTTTCCATAGGAAATATTCGTTGGATCGGAATAGTTTTTATACGGATTAATTTGTTGCCCTCGAGGACGATTCACTCGGTTCGTATAATTGAATTGTATTTCAGCATCTTTCGGCAAAGTATAGGATAAATAAAAGCTCGGAAAAACATGAAAAATGGGCGTTGAATTAATGTTTTGAACATTAACTGGTAGAGTATAAGTTACCCGTGTGGTGTCCGATGAGTGTTTTGTCATAATTTCAGCCCGCAATCCAAGTTGATAAGTAAATTTATCGATGCGATTACCATAGGTTACATAGCCGGCGTGAATTTGTTCGTCGTATTTAAAACTATCAAAATAGGAAGCAATTTCAGGAATCATATTAGTTGAAAGTGCAATTATATTATCAATTCCAATCGATGTGCTTAATCTGTCGCCAATGGTACTTTCCCAACCGGCTTCCAACTTGCTATGTTCGGTTAATTTATTGGTGTAATCAACTTTCAAATCCCATTCCGTGTTTAGACTGCCTGTATTTTGATTAATATCAGAATGTGCAATAGTCGGCAACGAGTCATTTTGAATGTAATCAGTGTTGCTACTCCGGTAATGGTTTGAATACGAAATACTTGCCATTAAATTGGATCCTTTTTTATCGAATTCGTGTTTATAATCCATGTTTAAATTCAGGCTTGGACGAGTTCCTGTAGCATTATTGTCACGAGTATATGCTTTCAAATACGTGGCAGGAGTTGTCATAATGTTGGTAAATACATTATTGGAACTATTATTTTGAATACCACTTCCGGCCATTCCAAAACCCGACAGACCAATTGTGTTTCTCTGATCAATATGATAATCAATACCAGCACGCATAAACAAACCCGAAAATGCCATTAAAGAAGAGCTTTTCTGACTTAAAAGTGTAGTATCATTTCCATTTATCCAGTTTTTACGATCGGTTTGAGCACCTCCGTTAAATGACATGGCACGGTATCCTAAATTAATGTAAGAATCTATTTTGCTGCTGCTGTAATTAATATTTGCTCCTACGTTTTTTCCAATTTTTCCGCCATCAGGATAAGTAAGACCGGCTGAAACACTTCCGTAATAACCGGCTTTGTGTTGCTTTTTCATGACGATATTGATAATTCCGGCCGATCCTTCGGGGCTGTATTTTGCCGAAGGATTAGTCATAATTTCAATCGATTCAATATTCTCGGCTGGCATTTGCTGTAAAACCTGAGCTCGGTTATCGGCAGTTAAACCCGAAGCTTTTCCATTAATCCAAACTTCCACATTACCATCTTTACGCAAAGACACATTCCCTTGAATATCAACCGTTACCGAAGGAATGTTTTTCAAAACATCGGATGCAGAACCACCGGCGGCGGCAATATTCTGGTCGACACTGAATACCTTTTTATCAATGTCAAAGTGCATTTGCGAACCCTGCCCAACGACTTCAACCTCATTGAGGCTTTTGGAGTTTTGAACAAGCTTAAGAATACCAACATTCATCGATTTGCCGGTAACATCAAGTTTTTGATTAATAGTGTTATACCCGATATAACTTATCCGAAGAGTGTATTTTCCATTTTCAACAGCAGGAAGAAAGAAAACACCATCTTTATCGGATGTAACTCCTGAAACCATTGAATTTGTGTCTTGTTTTAACAATGCAATATTCACAAATTCGAGTGGAGCTTGGTTACCTGCGTCTAAAATTGTACCTTTAATCGGAGTAAGAGCAAAAGCGGACAGACTCATTAAAACCAGAAAAACAAAAAGAAGAACCTTTTTCATACCTATTTAAAAAACAAGTGTTTAAAAA
>JBBQMQ010000225.1:0-7063 GCA_038329115.1 Bacteroidales bacterium | reverse complement strand
TTGAAGCAGGATAAATTTGATTCCAGTTGGTCACTTCACCGGTCAGAATTCTTCTCAAATCTCCTACAGTTATTAATGAATCGTTATTTTGATTATTAATAATTAACGCAATTCCATCCGTAGCCAATTTATAGGAATGAGGATAAAACTGCTTACTTTGCATCGATTTAAGTTCATTTTGAGATAGTGGGCGGGTTACAATCGCTAACCGCACACTATCTTTTAATAAATCGTTTATCGCTTCAACTTCATTTGTAAATTTAGGAACAATACCCGCCTTCTGATTCAGAGCCTCAAAAACATCAAGCTCTTCCTGAATAATGGGTTGAAAACTTTCATCAACTGTAATCGCTACTACACCCGATGTATAAGTATCCGTTGGTCCTACTTTACTCTTATTCTGACATGATAACAAAAGCAATGCCAAAAAAAAGATACTGATTTTGAAACCTTTCATTCTGTTTTTTTATTGTTGCAATCTAAAGGCAACCGGCAATGTGTATTTCACATTTACGGTAACTCCATTCTGTTTTCCCGGAATCCATCTTGGCAGCAATCTTACTACACGGACAGCTTCTTTATCGCAAGATGGATCGAGTGATCTTAAAACCTGTACATCCGAGATAACACCGGTTTTAGAAACAATGAAACCAATGATAACTTTTCCTTCGATACCGTTTTCGGCAGCAATCACAGGGTATTTAATATTACCACTCAAGAATTTCATAAGTTCACCGTCACCACCTGGAAATTGAGGCATTTGTTCAATAACATCCCAAACTTTTTCTGCCACATCCTGAGTTACAGCTTCCTTTACATCAGCAATATCAACTTTTCCATTATCTTTACCTTTAACGTCCGCAATAGAAATTGCAGTGTTGCTCTTATTAAGGTCTTCCTGACTTTTCATGACATTTTCATCCTTTACTTCTTCATCCTTTTTAATTACAGGAGCAGTAAATTTAATACTACTCTTCAATTCGGGTGGAGGAGCTATTTTTTCAACCTTTTTTACGTCATTCTTTACCTCTGCTGGTTTCAACCTGGACATATCCATTACATCAACATTAACTTCACGTTGCTTAGGGGTTACCATTTGAATAAGTCTGGGAAGACTGAATCCTACAACAGCTACAATTGCTACAATCAGCATAGCTCTGTTGTGTCGCATATTTGATTCGCCGCGCATCTGATAGGCGCCGTACTCCTTATTTTTCCCTTGAAAGATAAGTTCACGCCATTCTAAGGAAGTTAAATCTATTTTAGCCATCTTATTTAGTTTTTAGGGCGTTAAATTATTTCGCAACTTTATTTGATAATTCACCTTTTGTTCTGAAATTCTTAATTAAGAAAGTTTCACCCGGTGTCATCTTATCAATTACATACTTACCGATATTACAAATGGTCATTTCATCAAGCGCATCAATCAGATTTTTATAGTTAGCTTTATCATCTGCCTTTATAATTACGGTTGGTGTGTCTTTACCCTTTTTAATCTCTGATACCTGATCGGTGAACTGCTTCTGAGATATTTTAAGATCTAATTTTTGTTTCTTTAAATCTTCAATCTTTGCAACTGCAGCAGCATTTCTGGTCAATAAGAAAGCTCTTATTCCATTAGCATCATAAGAAGAGAGTTTTAATGAATTGTAATTTTTATAATCCGGTTGTCCAGTGTAATAGAACAGAGAGTCACCGCCTGATAGTACCAATGTAATTGCCTGTGAGGCTTTTACTTCACTTTGGTCTTCTTTGGTGATTTTTTTATCATTACTTGGCATACTTATTTCCATCGTTTGAGGTTTACTCAACGAGGTACACAACATAAAGAACGTGATCAGCAACATATTCATATCTACCATGGGGGTAAAATCGATATGAACACTTAATTTCTTTTGTTTGCTGCCGCCTTTTTTCTTCTTTCCGCCGCCTTCGTTACTTTGTATTTCAGCCATACTATTTATTTTTTAAGTGCTGTTATTAAATTGTACCGATTTTCTCTTAAATCCTGAAGAGAAGACATAACATCTTTAATTACTTTATAAGGCGTTTTTTGGTCAGCTTTAATCGCAATTCTTAAATCAGCATTGTTCTTACGTGCTTTCTGAACCCAAACCTTGAACTGATTATCAGTGCTATCGGTAGGAATACCATAATTAGCAAGAATTTTATCTTGTTCTTCGGCTTTCTTCGACAAAAATTCCTTCATCTGTTTAATATTAACCCCAAATGTAGGTAACAGTTTGAATTTGTTTTTTTCTTTTTCAGTGAAAGTAATGCCATATTGATTACCCACACTATCCAAGGTATTTATCATATCGCCTTGTTTATCCATGCTCATAAATACTTTTCCTTGCGGGTCAATCAATATTGATAAAATATTGTTTTCAGGTATTTTGATTTCGGATACCGACGCGGGAGTTGTTACTTGTACCGGCTCTTTTTTCACGAACGTTGAAGTTAACATGAAGAAAGTCAGCAGTAGTACGGTAACGTCGCTCATGGCGGTCATATCGATACGAGTACTCTTCCTTGCTACTTTTACTTTAGACATAATTTCGCTTTATTTTAGGTTGATTACTTGTGTGATGCAGCAAATGTTTGTACGATTGAAAATCCTACTTCATCAATTGAATAAGTAATTGAGTCAATTTTGCTTGTAAAATAGTTGTAAGAAACTACAGCCAATGCACCGGTAGCGATACCAAAAGCAGTATTAATAAGAGCTTCGGAAATACCTGCAGAAAGTGCAATAGAGTCAGTACCACCGGCACCAGCCAATGCAGCAAATGAACGAATCATACCGATTACAGTTCCTAACAGCCCCATCAAAGTACCTAATGTAGTAATTGTTGCAATAATAGGAAGATTCTGGCTTAACATTGGAAGTTCCAACGCGGTAGCTTCTTCAACTTCTTTTTGAATTGCAAGAATTTGTTGCTCCTTCGATAAATCTTTGTCAGTTTCTACCTCAGCATATTTAATTAATGCAGAAGAAACTACATTGGCAACAGAACCTTGTTGTTTATCACAAATTTCATTAGCTGCTTTAAGATCACCTTTTGATAAATTTGCTTTGATATCTTCAACAAATTTAACCAGTTTACCTTTTCCCTGTGCAGTTCTGATAGCAAAAAAACGTTCAACGCTTAATGCCAAAACGGTCAGTAATAATGTTTGAATAAGGGGTACGATAACACCACCTTTGTAGATTGTACCTAATAAATCACCTGGTATCGGATGACCTTCAGGATTTCCACCTTCGAAGTGAGAAGGATCACCAAAAATAAATTTGTAGATTAACACTGCGATAATAAAACAGGCTAACATTACAAGTCCTGAAGACTTAATTCCAGTGAAAGATTTTTTTTGCGTTGCTGATTTTTTACTTTTTTCCATAACGATTTTTATTAGTAGTTTTTAAATTTTAAAAGTTTATTGAGAGTTTGATTTTTAAACTAAATTGAAACAGTGAGTTATTTCTACATTAACAACGAATTAATCACAAAGTTTATATCTTATATCATTTATTTACAATACCTTATTAATGTAATTTAAACGATGTAAAATTGATATTCGTTTGTTTGATTAATTAACGGTAAATATTGAAAAATGTTATTATTTGTTGAATAAATATTTAAATAAAATAATAATAAATATCGTTTACAGCTATTTAATGCAATTCTAATTTTTGTAAGCAATTAATAATCAATGTGATTATTAATTTACAGAAATCAAACAATCTAGTACATTTTTAAGTAAAATATTTACGATATTGAATTAAGCGACTACAAAAGTAATAAAATTAAAATATGAAAAGCCATTTTTAAACTAATTTAGAATATCTTTTTTCTATATAGTTGTAATTTACATTTTATTAAAGAAATATGATACTAAAATTGCCTGTATAAATACAAATACATTTTTACACACCCTATTTCGTTTCAATACACATTTAGTCTCTTTACTCATTAGAAATCAAAACGTTATCTGATTTAAAACTCCGACATTAAAATTGTTTTAATTTCAATTTTTCCTTTTACACCATTTTGTTTGATTATACAATCCTGAATCCGTTTGCGGAACTTCCAACAGGTCATTTGGTTGAGACCAAGTTGATCGGAATAATTGTATGAAGAAATGTCTTTACCAAGCACACAAACATTGTAGGCGATATAGAACGCTTTATTAATGGGGAATTTTACGTTATGAAAAATGGTATTTGCCGTTGCCGATTCCTCTTTTTTGCAGCGTGTACAACGACGTGAAGCAGTTGTCTTTCCTTCACAATAATTGGTATGACCACAATTTCTGCACACAAATCCTTCTTTCCATTTAATATCACCAATAAATTTCAACACTTTTTCGCTATCTTCAAATAATTGGCTGGCGAGTTCGGGCGAAATATTTTCTTTAAATATCATATTTTCAGTTCTTTTCGAATAATTCTATATTAATTTGACTGCAAAGATATAAAAAAAGTTAGTGATAACAAAATAATTTATTAGTGATACTATTGTAATTTAAAAATAATACTATATCTTTGCAGCATCAAATAATAACTCATAAAAATTACAATATGTTTGAAGGATTAAAAAAGATGTTTGGAATTGCTCCTGCAGTAGATTTTGCAGAATTAGTTAGTCAGGGTGCACTGATTTTAGATGTTCGCACCAAAAACGAATATGCAGGTGGACATATACGTGGTTCGGTTAATATTCCGTTGGATAAACTGGTGGATAATTTAAATAAGTTGAAAGGAAAAAATGCACCGATAATTACCTGTTGTGCATCCGGATCCAGAAGTGCCACTGCCAAAGGTGTTCTCACCAACCGTGGTTTTACGAATGTTCACAACGGTGGAAGCTGGATGAGTTTGGATAGGAAAATAAATTGACAAAAAAACTGCCCCCTAACTTCCTAAAGGGGGAAAATAAGGGAACAAAATAATAACAAAACAATACTAACTTTATTCCCCTTTAGGGGCTAGGGGTCAAATATAACTAATGGAAAAGATAATTATTATAGGCGGTGTGGCAGCGGGAGCAACAGCAGCAGCCAAGGTTCGCCGGATTTCACCGACAGCACAAATAACCATGCTCGAAGCCGGACCGGATATTTCGTTTGCAAATTGCGGATTGCCGTATTACATTGGCGGTGATATTGAAAGTCGCTCCAAACTGATTTTGCAAAGTCCGGAAAGTTTCAATCAACAATACAATGTTGACGTTCATATTCATACAGCGGTTACTGCCATTGATAAAGTGGCTCATGTCGTAAAAACAACCAATACACAAACCGGAGATCAAAAGTCGTTTGAATATACCAAACTTATTTTGGCACAAGGCGGAAAACCCATAAAACCAACGTTGCCCGGTGCTGAGTTGGAGCATGTTTTCACGCTTTGGACGCTGAGTGATATGGATAAAATCTCCAACCATTTAGAAACTAAAAAACCTAAAACGGCTGTCGTTGTGGGTGGTGGATTTATCGGACTGGAAATGGTGGAAGCACTGGTGAAACGCGGTTTGAAAGTGAATGTGGTGGAAATGATGCCACACGTGATGGCGAATATGGAAGCTGAAATTGCAGGTTTTATCGAAAATGAAATGCTTTCGTACGGAGTAGGAATTCACACCGGAGCGGGCGTGACAGAAATTTCATCAAACTCGGTGAAACTGGATAATGGAAAATCGCTTGATGCGGATATGGTGTTGCTTTCTATCGGTGTTCGCCCAACTTTGCAACTTGCCAAAGAAGCCGGACTCGAATTGGGTGAAGCCGGTGGTTTGCTGGTCAATGATCAGTTGCAAACGAGCGATTCGGATATTTATGCCGCCGGCGATATGGTGGAAATTGAACATCGGGTGAACGGCAAAAAAGTTCGTATTCCGCTTGCAGGTCCGGCAAATCGTCAGGGAAGAATTGCGGCTGAAAACGTTATGGGTGGAAATCACAACTATAAAGGTGCGCTTGGAACTTCTGTTGTTCGGGTGTTTGAAGCTGTTGCAGCTACTTCAGGTTTATCGCTTAAACAAGCCAGAGCTGCCGGAATTAATGCTGATGCGGTGGTGGTACATAAAGAACATCACACTTCTTATTATCCGGGAGCTGAAAATGTGACGGTTTTATTGGTTTACGACCGCGAAACAGGCGTGATACTTGGTGGACAAACGGCAGGATATAAAGGAGCAGACAAACGAATGGATGTAATTGCAACCGCAACTGCCTCGAAACTGACCATATCCGATTTGGCCGATCTCGATTTATCCTATTCACCACCTATCGGAACTCCCAATGATGCTATCAATATGGCTGCTTATGTGGCTGAAAATCGTCAAACCGGTTTTAGTCCTTCTGTAACAGCTTCAGAACTGGATGCCTTTGTTGAAGGAAAGAATCCATTTTTTATCGATGTTCGCGATGTGTTTGCTTTTGAGAAAAGTCATATTCGTGGAGCGGTGAATATCCCGCTGGAATTGCTTTCGAAACAACTTAATTTGATTCCAACCAATCGTCCACTGATTGTATATGACGAAACCGGAAAGAAAGGACATCAAGCCCTGAGAACACTTATTGGAGCGGGATTTACAAACGTTACGAACATTTCCGGGGGTCATATTTCGCTTCAACGGTTTGCACGAGCCATTGGTTTTAAAAACATCAATATTGAATTATTGAAAGTGGTTGAGAAAGAAGTAAAGGATGGAAAAGAAGTAAAAGAAATTAGAGAAGTAAAAGAAGTAAAAGTTGAAGCTCCAGCTACAAAAGCCGACGAAAACAAATCGTTGGTGATTGATGTTCGTTCAGTTGCGGAATTTCGTTCTGGCGCATTTCCTAATGCTGTGAATATTCCATTAGATGAATTGATTCACCGTCGCAAAGAAATTGGAGAAAATCTTTCACGCGAAATAGTGGTATATTGTCTTTCCGGCGGTCGATCGGCTTACGCGCAACGCCAATTACAGCAACTTGGTTACACGAACGTGAAAAACGGTGGTGGCATTTCGGCAATGATGGCTACGTTGAAAAAACCAGCTGCCGACACTCCATCAAATCTACC
>JBBQMQ010000224.1:0-7121 GCA_038329115.1 Bacteroidales bacterium | reverse complement strand
AGGCGCTTTGGTTGCGGAACTCGCAACGTGATTATATTGAAACTATGAAGATTTTTGCAGGAATTACACTTTTTGTTTCTATTATCGGAATTTTTACACTTATTGCCGGAATTGTTGGGGTTAGTAATATTATGTTGGTTTCGGTTAAGGAGCGTACCCGTGAAATTGGAATTCGTAAAGCCATTGGTGCTCCGCCAGCTTCTATATTGCGCTCAATCATTATTGAATCGATTTTAATAACCACCATTTTTGGATACATTGGAATGGTGCTGGGAGTGGGTTTGACAGAAATTATAAATTTCATTATGGTTCAATCAGCGGCTCAAAATCCTTCTGATACCGGAATGTCAGTTTTCAAAGATCCTACTGTACAGCTTTCGTACGTTTTTATTTCAACAGGAATTCTGGTTGTTGCAGGAGTTATTGCAGGCTACATGCCTGCGCGGCGTGCAGTTCGAATAAAACCGATTGAAGCAATGCGGGAAGAATAAAGTAGCCTCCTAAATCCCCCGCAGGGTGACTTAAAGAAAGATAATTTATTTAAATAAAGGAATGGAAATAAATAATATAAATAACGAAACTAACCACAGGTCCCCTAACGGGGGATTTAGTAGGCTGTCTATCTTCGATCTCGATCGTTGGCAGGAGATATGGATTACCATTACGCATAATAAATCACGTAGTATACTCACAGCATTCGGAGTTTTTTGGGGAATGTTTATGTTGGTGGCCATGGTGGGTGCAGGAGTTGCATTACAACGTGGAATGAGTTCACAAATTGAAGGATTTGCAACTAATTCATGTTTTATATGGACTGAACAAACCGATTTGCCCTACAAAGGATTTAAAAAAGGAAGAACCTGGAATATGGAAAATGCAGACATACCGGTTCTGATAAATAAAATTCCTGAAATTCAATATCTTGCACCTGTACTTTTTGGTGGCGGTGGAACTAATAATGTAACGCGAAACGATAAAGTAGGTTCGTTCAGTGTAAAAGGCAATTACCCTTCATATAACAAAATTGACGCAAGCAAAATGATAAAAGGTCGTTACATTAACGATATTGATATTGCAGAAAAAAGGAAAGTTTGTGTAATTGGTGAGCGGGTTCTTGAAGTTTTATTCCCAAAAAATGAAGAACCGATTGGAAAGAATATTCAGGTTAGCGGAATTTACTTTCAGGTTATTGGTGTTGCTCAACATACTTCGGATATCAATATTGGAGGAAGGAGTGAAGAAACGGTTATTCTTCCTTTCAGCACCATGCAGCAGGCATTTAATCAGGGAAATAATATCCATTTTATGGCTGTTACGGCACAGCCCGGAATCAAAGTAAAAGTATTGGAAGATAAAATCCACGAAGTCCTGAGAGGTATCCATAATATTTCGCCCGACGATAAAAAAGCAGTTGGTGGTATGAATATCGAAGATCAGTTTACCATGTTTCTCTATCTGGGAATTGGAATTGCCAGTTTAATCTGGATTGTAGGACTCGGAACTTTGCTGGCCGGAGGAATCGGAGTTAGTAATATTATGTTGGTTACGGTGAAAGAACGAACCAAAGAAATAGGAATAAGAAGAGCGTTGGGAGCTACTCCAAGTAATATAATTACACAAATTATGAGCGAAAGTATTATTCTGACACTGATTGCTGGTGTAACCGGGTTAATGTTTGGAGTAGGGTTACTTGCTTTAGTTGGAATGGCTTTAAGTCAGGGCGACCAGTTTTTTAAAGACCCGCAGATAGGTTTTGGAGTAGCCATTGCAGCACTGTTTATTTTGTTAATTATTGGAACGTTAGCAGGTTTTATTCCTGCAAACAGAGCTATGCATATCAAACCAATTGAAGCCATCAGGGAGGAATAAATATAGCTCCTAAATCCCCAAAGGGGACTTGAATTTAAATAGAAAAACTTTTTTTTTAAAAATATAATATTAAAATCAGCATCTTAATTCTCCCTTTATGGGGTTAGGGGGCTACAAATAAAACAAATATGAAAAAATTCTTTAAGTTCTTTATGCTAACATTATTAGCACTAGCCGTTGTTGGGACGTTTTGGTTTTTATGGAAAAAATCGCGTCCAGTAGTAAAAAAATACGAAATTGAAGTTGTAAAACAAGGCGACATCCAGAAGCGCACCGTAGCAACCGGAAAAGTAGATCCACGAAACGAGATTTTGCTTAAACCTCAAATGTCAGGGATTATTGCCGTATTGTACAAACAAGCTGGCGACAAGGTGCAAGCAGGTGATATTATTGCCAAAATAAAGGTTATACCTGATATGGTAAGTCTGAATAATGCTCAATCAAGAGTGGAAAGGGCGCAAATTGCCTTCGACCAAACGCAAAGAAATTTAAACAGAGACTCCAAGCTATATGCTGATAAAGTAATTTCAAAGGAAGAATTTGAAAAGGCTCAGTTACAATTTAGTAATGACAAAGAAGAACTCAGAGCTGCCAAGGACAATCTTAGCCTTACCCGCGACGGAATAACAGCCAACACTGCCGCTTACAGCAATACTTTAGTGCGTTCAACTATTACAGGAACAATTCTGGATGTGCCTGTTAAAGTAGGAAACTCGGTGATTCAATCCAATAGTTTCAACGATGGAACAACCATTGCCACAGTTGCCAATATGAATGATATGTTATTTGTCGGAAAACTGGACGAAACCGAAGTTGGGAAAATCAATGTGGGAATGCCAATGGACATCACTATTGGAGCTTTGCAGGATCAAAAACTGATTGCAACGCTTGAATATGTATCTCCAAAAGGAAAAGAAGAAAATGGTGCCATCATGTTTGAAATGAAAGCTGCTGTTAAAGTTCCGAAGAATATATTTGTTCGCGCCGGTTATAGTGCCAATGCGGAAATTATTCTTTCCAAATCGGATAATGTCATCACTATTCCTGAAAGTTGTATTGAATTTGGTGGTGATACGGCATTCGTTTATGTGTTGAAAACCAAAGAGCCGCAAGTATTCACCAAAAAGCAAGTCAAAATTGGATTGTCGGATGGTATTAAAATAGAGGTGAAAAGTGGGTTGAAAGCCAAAGATCAGATACGTGGTGCTGAGGTAGTTGAGAAGAAACCAGAAGTAAAGAAAGAAGATAAAAAATAGTTGATTCGTTAATTGGTTGATTTGTTGAAAACAGATGAACTAATTAACCGATGAACCAACTAACCGATGAACGAATTAACTGATGAGCCAATTAACTAATCAACCAATTAACCAATAAGAAATGAGAGCAAAAATATTTATGATTTTGGGTGCTTTGCTGGCTACTTTGCTGGCAACAGCACAACAATCCTGGACGCTGCAACAATGTGTGGATACTGCATGGGCCAACAACCGGAATGTAAAACAACAGGAATTGACTAAGAAAACACGCGAGATAACTTACCAACAAGCACGTCAGAATTTATTTCCATCGATTAATGCATCAGCTAGTCAAAATTTTAATTTTGGAAGTTCGGTAGATAAATTTCTAAATCCAAAGAGTTCAACATCAGTTGGAATCGGTGCACAACTAACTTTATTTGATGGATTGAAAATGAAATACAACATTGATGCAAAAAAAGCAGACATGCTTGCTTCGGATCAAGATTTGGAAAAGATGAAACAGGATCTGGCTACTTACGTGGCAGCTGGCTTTCTGCAAATTCTGCAAAATAAAGAGCTTCTCCAAATTGCTATAGATCAGCTTGAACTGACTAAAACAAAAATTGAACAACGAAAAGGTTTGGTTGAGGCTGGTAAAATGGCTGAAGGTGAATTGTTCGATTTAATTTCTCAACAATCGAAAGAAGAAATGAATCGGTTGAAAGCAGAAAATACTTATAAATTGTCATTGTTGGATTTAGCGCAGATGCTGGAACTCAATCATTTTGAAGATATTGCATTGGTAGTTCCCGAAAGTTTGTCGGATCTTGAATTACAGGTTTTGTCGCCTGATGCAGTTTTTGAAAGCGCATTGACACACCGACCTGAAATCAAAGGTGCAGAATTCAAATTGCAAAGCAGTGAAATCAACGTTAATATTGCAAAAGCTGATTTTTATCCGTTATTAAGCGTTACTGCACAATCAGGAACTGGTTATTACAATATCACCGGAGCAGATTCTTTTGGTAAACAATTTTCAAATAATTTTAATAGTGTAGTTGGGCTGAATTTGCAAATTCCAATTTTCAATAAGTTTGATGTTCGCAATCGGGTTCGTACGGCTCAGATTGGAGTTGAAAGCAATAAGTTGAATATGGATAATGCTAAGCTTGAATTAAAAAAAACGATCCAGCAGGCATATTACAATGCAACTTCAGCCAAAAGTCGTTGGGAAGCAGCTCAAAAATCCGAAATTGCCAGTCGCGAAGCATATCGGTTTACGAATCAAAAATATGAAGCAGGAAGAGCTACCGTTTATGAATTGTATCAGTCAAAGTCAAATTTAACTCAGGTTTTATCGGAAGGAGTACAAGCTAAGTACGAATATATTTTTCGTGTGAAGTTGTTGGAATATTTGAAATAAAGCCCCTAACCTCCAAAGGAGGAGCAAAGAGGTATTATTATTTATTAAGAGTTTAAAATTTACAAACCATGAATGCAGATAATATAAAATCGCAAATGCGAAAAGGCTACCTGGAATATTGCATTCTGCTTATTCTAAGGAAGAAACCGGCTTATACTTCGGATATTATTTCGGAGTTGAAAGAGGCTAAATTAATTGTGGTGGAAGGGACATTGTATCCTTTGCTTACCAGGCTCAAAAACGGTGAATTGCTCGATTACCGTTGGGAAGAATCGACTCAGGGACCGCCCCGTAAATATTATGAAATGACTCCCCAAGGTTCAGCTTTTCTGGACGAACTGGAAAGTGCATGGGAGGAAATTAATAATGTGGTGAAGCAGATTAAAGGCTGAGGCAAAGGCTGAGGCAAAGGCTGAGGCAAAGGCTAAGGCAGAGGCAAAGGCTAAGGCAAAGGCTGAGGCTAAGGCAAAGGCTGAGGCAAAGGCTGAGGCAAAGGCTGAGGCAACGGCAGAGGCAAAGGCTAAGGCAAAGGTAAAGGATTTGAAAAATGAAAAAATGAAAGAATGAAAGAATGGAGAAATGAATTTTCAAATTCATCAACCTTTCAAACCTTTCAAACTTTTCAAACTTTTCAAACCTTCAACCTTTCAAACCTTCAAACCTTCAAACCTTCAACTTTTCAAACTTTTCAAACCTTTCAAACCTTCAAACTTTTCAAACTTTTCAAACTTTCAAACTTTCAAACCTTTCAAAATTAATAACTAACAAATCAACTCTTTTTCCCTTCAGGGGATTAGGGGCAAAAAATTAAACAATATGAAAAAGACATTAACCGTTAATTTGAGTAACATCGTTTTTCATATCGATGACGATGCTTATGAAATGCTTCAGATTTACCTTTCGGAGATTTCAGAACATTTTAAATCTGAGGATGAACGGAAGGAAATAATGAACGATATCGAAGCCCGCATTGGAGAGCTTTTTACCGAAAAACTACAAAAGAATAAAAATGTAGTCAATCTTACCGATGTGCAGGAAATCATAGAAATAATGGGAAAACCAAGCCAATATACAGGCGAAGATGAAGAACCAGAATCACCTAAATCGGAAAAAAAGCAACAAAAATCGCGTCGTTTTTACCGCGACCCTGAAAATGCCGTTCTTGGTGGTATTGCAGGTGGACTTGCAGCTTATTTTAGTTTGGATGTCACATTAATTCGAATTTTACTTGTAGTATTAGTTTTTTTAGGGGTCGGATTTATCGTCCCAATTTACATCGTGGTTTGGTTTGTGGCGCCTCAGGCTGTTACTGCTTCGCAACGTCTTGAAATGCAGGGCGAGGATGTGACAGTCGATAGTATTAAGACTGAGATGAATAATGTAAAAAACTACATGGATAGCGACAAATTCAAACAATCATCAACAACCGTTGGTGAACGCATTTTGGATATTATGAGTGTATTCTTTAAAGTTGTTTTTGGATTTGTAGGTGCTGTTTTAGGCGTTGTGGGAATTTTTTTGGTGGGTGCATTAATCTTTTTATTGTTCTTTCTTATTTTTGATCCAACAGTAATTAATGGATTTGCCCCTGATGTTTTCAATAATTGGGGTTTGTTGTCGCCTGAGAAAATGGTCATGCTGATTATTTCGTTGATTTTGGTGGTAGGTTGTCCAATTTTCATGATTGTTTACTGGGCTATCAGGATTATTTCGGGTAACAGGAATCACAATTCGTTCCGTACTTCTTCGTTGGTGGTATTGATTTTGTGGCTTGCGGGATTGTTTATGTTTTACAGTTTTGGAGCTAATACCTTAATTCACATGCACAACCATAACGGTCATCCTTTCGCATTTACGTGGAGTGATAATGATGCTCCTTATGTAGATGAAGTGCGGAATTGCGAACCATTTCACGGAGTAGAAATTTCAGGAAATATAGAACTTACATTGAATCAGGATTCTGTACAACAGGTGACTGTTTCAAGTCCCGACGACTTTTTGTCTAAAATAACTACCAATGTTGAAAATGGAATTTTACACATTTATTCTAATCAGATATTGATGAATAAAACCATAAAAGTCAAAATTTCAGCGGACTCAATCCGAAGTATTGAAGCTAAAGGTGCTTGTAAAATTACCACAGAATCTCCGCTGGTTGTTTCAGATTTAAAAATTGAGATGCTGGGTGCCAGTGAAGCAAATATGAATGTGAAAGTCAATGGATTATTAAATGTGAATGTGAAAGGAGCTTCAAAAACGGAACTTTCAGGAACTTGCCAGACATTTAAAATTAGAGCCTTAGGGGCCAGTGAAATAAAAGCAGAAAACTTGATCGCCAAAAATGCAGATGTACATGTAAGTGGTGCTAGTGATGTGGAGTTATATGCTTCTGAAAATCTGACTGCAGAAGCCAATGGAGCCAGTGAAATTAATTGCCATGGAAATCCAAAGATTGTAAAGAAATCTGCTCATGTTGGATCAACAATCCGAATAAAATAAACTGCCTATCCCTTTCGGTCAAGTTCAATAAAATGAGTTTATTTGAAACTAATAAAATTTAGAAAATAGTTCTCAAATTGTAACGTAATGAC
>JBBQMQ010000223.1:0-7141 GCA_038329115.1 Bacteroidales bacterium | reverse complement strand
CTCGTATCTTACCATCGAAAACAAGAATGAGATTCCTTCAGAATTTCATGACAAACTTTCTGAATGCGCTTTTGGTTGTGATATTTGTGCAGATGTTTGCCCCTGGAATAAAAAGTTTGCAAAGCCGCATAATCATAATGAACTTTTGCCTCCTGACGAAATATTGGAATGGAATATTGAAACATGGAAGCAACTCACCAAAGAGCAATTTGATAAAATATTTAAAAATTCAGCCATCCAACGAGCTGGATTTGAAAAGCTAAAGAAAAATATCACAGCTTCATTATCATAATTTTATTCAACTTGCATCATGCTTTTCATAACATACAATTTACAAAATCACTTTTGCTACCCTGTTTCCTACTTTCACTAAAAGCACTCCACGGGAAGAAACTGAAACTGAATTTTCTCCCTCAACAGCCAGTGTATGCATTATTTTCTGTCCAATTGCATTGTATATTTCTACAGATTCTCCCGCTTTTGCCGTAAATATTAGTTTGTCATTCTCAGTATAAATCTTTAAACTAGCATGTTTTACATTCACATAGGTACTGACATTTGCATTTCCTATAATTGAATATGTCTGGCTCATAGCTCCATTACTTGACATAGTAAGTGTGGCAGAATGTGCTCCAGCTATAGTTGGTGAATAAATAAGAATAACAACCGTAAATGGAGCTATTCCACCAGTTTGTGAAATTGAATTTTGTCCAAGTGAAAATTGATTTGAATTTGTTCCTGATAACGAAAGATTTATTGCTGATGTAAGATTCACTCCACTAACATTAATTGCCTGTGAGGAAGCGCTGCCTACAACAGACGAAAGTAGCGGACTAAAAATCTCTGTAATAGCTATTGTTGGAGCTACATATTGAATTACTGTTAACAACTGATCAAAAGAAGTTGCCGCGTTATAGTTAGCATTCCCACTCTGCGAAGCTGTAATAGTTGATGTTCCAATTCCAGTTACAGTAACTGTAGAACCGGAAACTGTTGCCACAGCAGCATTTGAACTTTGATATGAAATTTCCAAGCCTGAACTAGCTGTAGCATTAAGATTAAAAGGTTGGTCTTGATTTGTTCTTATATCCAACGTTCCGAAAGTTATGATCTGGCTTCCTTTAGAGATATTGAAATTAATGGTTCCAGGTGTACTAGTGCCTATTGAATTTGTGGCAGTTACTGTAACGCTTGAAGTCCCTGCTGCTGTTGGAGTTCCTGTTATAACACCAGTTGTTGTATTCAATGTTAATCCCACAGGTAATGTACCACTTGCCAACGCATAGGAACCGGGAGAATTTGTTGCAGAAATAGCATGAGAAAAAGCGGCGCCTACATTTCCGGTTGGCGAAGCATCTGACACAACCGGTGGTGAAGTAATAGTTGCATATATTATTTCAATAGATTTAATATAAAGTGCTTTTGAACTTGTTTGCACCCAACTAATTACGACATTACCACTGGCAGAACCTGCAAATGTATAGTCAGTTGGAGTTGCTGTTAAAGCCTGCGATGTATTGCTTCCTGAGGAAAAAGATGTATTTCCTACTGAAACAGAAACTGTACCTGCAAAACCACTTGCGCCTGATGTATTTATTTTTACTGTGGATATTGTTCCTGTAAAGCCTGTTGTTGTCAAACTAAGAGAGGTGGCTGGATTGTTCGAAGATCCGAATTGTTGACCTTTTGAAGGTGTATTGCTTGTGTCATATCCAAAATAAGTTCCTGAAGTACCTGCGGCTGTCCAAATTACATTTGATAGTGTTTGATTACCATAAGCTGACCAAACCTTAGCAGTAAATGAATAAGTATACGTGACAGCTGAAGCATTTATATTTGCTATAAGCAATACAAAAGTCACGAACAATGTTGTAACAAAGGTAGTTTTCCTCATATTATTTTGAAAAGAAATTTAATTTGTTGCATTTCTTTATTCATTTAAAATCGCACCAAAAAATTACTATTCCATCTCTTTTAAAAGAATGAAAGCAACAAAGATAATATTAATTTCCAATTAATGAAATTAATACAAAAAAACAATGAATATAGCTAATAAGAGTTTTAAAAAAAATTCTACACCTGAAAAGAATTCATTTATTTAATTCTGAAGATTGATCCTGAAACTCTAATATGTCGGCAGGTTGACAATTAAGAACATGACAGATAGCCTCAAGAGTGCTGAAGCGGATGGCCTTTGCTTTGCCGGTTTTCAGAATGGACAGATTGGCAGGAGTAATATCCACTTTTTCAGACAACTCATTCAACGAAATTTTTCGTCGAGCCATCATTACATCCAAATTTACTATTATCGGCATATCAATTTAATACTTTTTTCTATATGAAATTAAATCGTGAGGTCCTGTTCTTCTTTCATTTCGGTTCCAATGCGCAGGATCTCATTCATTATTAGCACAATAATTCCTATAATAAGTGGACTAAAATCAACAGCTTTAGAAAATGTGAAATTATAATGCACCAAATCTATCACTGATTGCGCAGTTATTATATTGATTATCTGTAAACCGGTATTCACGACTCCAATTATAATCAAAATAAAACCAATACGTTGAATCCGTTTCAAATTATGTCGGTCAAATACTTCAGAGTGTTGCAACGAGCGGACAATTTTCACAACCAAAAACGGCACCCATATCCCTAGAACTAATGTAACTACAGTGAAAATAAAATAAAAGATCTGAAGAATGAGCGTCCATGATGGTTTATCGGGTAAAGTATGAACCATCATGGTCATATTGTTGGGGCGAATTAAGACTTTCTCTCCTGTTTTGATATTGATTTCCGTTTCATCCAGGTAATTATTATCCTTAGACACTACATCCATTAGTACGAAATCTTCTGTCTTTTTATTGTGATCCAATTGATATTTTGCAATTGTCATGCCATATTTTACTCCTTCAACAAAAGGCAAAATAGCTCCCTGATAAATGCTTCCAAAGAAAACTATCAATAAAATAACACATAATGTTTTTAATCTCTTCATAGAACTAAAGGCAAAAGTCAGCAATTGATTTATTACACAAAGTAAGTTGTTTTTTTTTGAATAACAAAATGAATTTGTTGTTTTTCGATAAAAAATGATAATATAACCAGCAAATTTTCAGTTCCTTTCTGATCGCCGAAGAAAATATAAAATGATCAAATTACAAATAGGTTTTTAGAGTAAATCAGGGCACACCTTTATCATTATCGAACCCCAGGATAAAAACAAATAAACCATTCATTACTAATTATTTTAAAAAAGATGAATTGAATTATCTGTTTTAAAAAATAAAAGATTACTTTTGCACACTTTTTCTAATCAAAAATGAGAATCCAAGTAATTTAGATTATAGAAAAATAATCAATCCAACTAAATTACTTTTATCAATTTCACCTAACAATAAGACATAAATGAAAAATAAATATAAAGATCTTATCGAACAGAGTTTCGAATTTCCGAATGATGAATTCGATATTGTTGAAAATGAGTTGGAATGGTGTGGCGTTCCTTTAATGGACATTATCAAGCAATATGGAACTCCATTAAGAATTTCTTATTTGCCCAAAATTGCCGAAAACATTCAGAAAGCGCGACGTATGTTTAATGTGGCTATGGCAAAAGTTGATTATGAAGGTGATTATAATTATTGCTATTGTACCAAAAGCTCACACTTCTCATTTGTACTGGAAGAAGTACTAAAACATGGCGTACATATAGAAACTTCTTCTGCATTTGACATCAACATATTGGAATCTTTATTTGAACAAGAATTGATTAAACTTGATACATATGTTGTATGTAACGGATTTAAACGTCCTCAATATGTCGAAAACATTCAAAGCCTAATGCGTCAGGGATTTACAAATGTGATACCTATACTTGATAATAAATTCGAACTTGACTTATTTTTAAAGGACTTTGATATCAAATTTAATGTAGGTATTCGCATCGCTGCTGAAGAAGAACCGAAGTTTGACTTTTATACTTCACGCTTAGGTATTCGTTACAACGATATTATTCCATATTACACCAAACATATTGCCAACAATCCTCAAGTGGAATTGAAGATGCTTCATTTCTTCATCAATACCGGTGTAAAAGATACTGCATATTACTGGAATGAATTGAATAAAGCGGTAAACTTATATTGTGAGTTAAAGAAGAAGTGTCCTCAACTGGATAGTTTAAATATTGGTGGTGGTTTCCCGATTCAGACTCACCTGGATATGGTTTATGACTACGAATATATGGCAGAAGAAATTGTAGCTCAGATAAAAACCATTTGTACACAAAACGGAGTTCCCGAACCACATATTTTCACCGAATTCGGTTCGTACACAGTTGGCGAAAGCGGAGCTATGCTTTATTCTATTGTAAACCAGAAGAAACAGAACGACCGCGAACTCTGGAATATGATTGACAGCTCATTTATGACTACTTTGCCAGATACTTGGGCTATTAATCAACGCTATGTATTTCTGGCAATAAATAATTGGAATTCGGAATATGAGCGTGTAAACTTAGGTGGTTTAACTTGCGACAGTGAAGATTTCTATAATGCCGAAGTTCATTCCAATGCCGTTTTTTTACCAAAAATGCATGAGGATCACGAGCAATATATTGGATTTTTCCATACTGGCGCTTATCAGGAATCGTTGAGTGGATTTGGAGGGATTCAACACTGCCTCATTCCGGCCCCAAAGCTGGTAATTATTGACAAAGATGAAGATGGTGAATACTTTACAAAATTATTTGCCAAGGAGCAAAGCTATAAATCAATGTTGAAAATCCTGGGATACTAAACTAAGTTGAATACTCGCAAAATAAAAACCCGTTCTAATTTAGAGCGGGTTTTTATTTGTATTTATTCTCCTTCTTCGAAGTAGTTTGGATTTAAACTGAGTTGGTTTATCAATGGATTTGCATACATTTCAAGCAATTTCTTCATTAAAAAGTTTTCATCCTTTTCGGGGAGATCTATTTTTGCAATTTGTAATGATAAATATCGTTCAAAATCCAGCTTTTCAATGGTTGAATATTCATTCGAGAAGTTTTTCGAGCCTTTAATTAGATCGTACGCAATTTTATTCACAGCAAAAATAGTATAATTAGCATGGATTCGTCTATCTATAAGTTCGGTTGCAAGTGTTATTTGCTCATTTCGTCCTGTTGCTTCTTCTCCAATCCTTTTTAAATCTTTACTAATATCTCCGGTAATTTCATATACAACAGCCCCTTTATAACCCATTACACCTGTTTGCATATTGATTAAATCATCCATTGGATGTTTCTTAAAATCAGGATTATCCCGACGTTGTTGCATTTCTTTTGCTTTCAAAAAGTCGCAGGGATCATATTCGTATGAAATTGAAAGTGGGCAAATATTCAATTTGGACATATTTTCAATAAAACTTCCACCACCCTGCATGTTGAACATTTTCAGCAGACTTTCCTGAGTACGATCGTTTGAATCTTTTGCACGTCCTTCTCGTTGGGCAATCCAGATAGATTGTTTCTTTTCTGAAATAGTATATGCAATATAAGCTGCAAGGCGTTTTGAACTTTCCAAAATATGCCGAGCACTTAATCCTCGCTTTACAATAAAGCTTTTATTTACCCTTACCAAATCTTCAATCCACGGAAAAATCAGCAAATTATCACCAATTGCAATTTCAACCGTATCCATTTCTTTTTCAATAAACTTTTCACAAAGAAGGGCAGAATCAAGAATGATATCTCGATGGTTTGAAATGTAAAGATATGATTTTGTAGTATCAATTTTTTCGAGTCCATTCAGTTTAATTCCCTTTGTCATATTGGCTTCCAAATATTGCAGAAAAGGAAAAACCATTTCTTTCTGAAAAGCATAATTGGATTGAAAACTCAATAATCTTTGTTTAATTACTTCTTTGGGAAGCAGCGGATAAACTGTACTCATTACTTTCATGAACTGTTTTTCTTCACTCAAACGTCCCAAAGCATCATGTACTTCATCATTGTTGAAACAACGGATTTCATCAAAATTATATTCCATATTGAACTTGAATTAATAAGTCAGAATTTATTTATTTATAAAAAATAAAGCTAAGGTAAATAAAAATTACAGGCGCTGCCAGCAACATACTGTCAAAACGATCGAACAGCCCTCCATGACCGGGAATAACATTGCCGGAATCTTTCACATCCACTGTTCTTTTGACCAGCGATTCCATTAAATCACCAAACGTTCCAAAAACAACAATTATTTCAGAGAAAATAAGCCAGTTCATTAAATTAATTTCCGGGATATAAATAGAAAACAAATAACCGGAGATCAAAGCAGCCAATGCACCTCCAAAAAAACCTTCCCAGGACTTTTTTGGTGAAATGCGTTCAAACAATCGATGTTTTCCAATTGTAACTCCGACCAAATAAGCTCCACTATCATTTACCCAAATGGTTGCAAACACAGCCAAAAGTATGAACGGCTGCAAACCATCAATAAATAGAATAAAACTTAACAAGGAAAAAGGCAATGCAACCAATACCTGTCCTAAAATAAAATAAGCCCAGTTATGTATTGAATTCGATTTTTTGGTGTATAGTCCTGAAATTAAAACAAGAACTATATAAAACCCGTAAATCGAAAAAATTGGATAACTAGTTGTTTTACTTGCAAATAAATAGGAAGTCACAAAAAGTAAAACTGCGCCAATCATAGCAAGCCACTGACTCACTTCCACTCCTGAATGTCGATTTGTCAGCTTATGAAATTCACGTACAGTCAATCCAGTTATGACCGAAAAAACTACCAGAAAAATATAATACCGACTAAGCAAAATGGAACTAATAATCACAGCAACAAAGAGTAATCCACTGAGAGTTCGTTTTACAAAGTTATTCATAAGCATTGATAGGAATTAAGGTGTAATTTTGTGATTTTCCTTTCCTTTTAATTGGATTTGATGAGCTTCATAATTTCATCCAACTTTGGCGATAAAATTATCTCTGTTCGGCGATTTTTAGCGCGTCCATCGGCTGTAGAATTAGTAGCTCTTGGCAAAAACTCTCCTTTGCCTGATGCTGTAAGTCTTGTTGGCGTAATATTATAATCAGATGTTAAAATACGAACAATAGAAGTTGCTCTCGCCACACTTAAAT
>JBBQMQ010000222.1:0-7150 GCA_038329115.1 Bacteroidales bacterium | reverse complement strand
TAGCCGACAGCTGCCCTGAGGCAAGCTGTCAGACTGCGGAACGCTGTCGGGCAGGTGGCTTGGCTAGCCGGTGTTAGTGGCAAGCAGCTTGGTTGTATAAGTTTGTTGTCGACTGTTAATAGTGCTCAGATTTGTCGTTTTATGCAAAAGTTTCTGTTTCGCAACTTGTCGATTTGCAGAAAATTGTCGAAAAGCGTAAAATTCAGTCGTACAGCAAAAAAGTCAAGTCGTATTTCCTTTTCTTTAAGTCGAACGCCAAAAATAACAACTACAAATTAACGAATAAAATTTAAGATTTCAAGTCGTTGAATTCGTATATTTCAATATTTTTTTCTGTTTTCGAGTCGAAAAGCAGGTTTTTGTCTTTTTTCTTGTCGAAAAGTTGTCAAAACTGCACAATAATGTTAAAAAATAAAGTCAAAAAATTTTTTCTTTAAACATCCTCTTCGACAAATCTCGAAACGGGTTTTTTTCTTTCGAGTTGTCGAAGAGTTCCCAAGTTTTCTTTTCGCGCTGTCGAAAACCGATTTCAGCCCGCAATAGGAGCGAAGTCTAGTCGTTTTTCAAAAGTCAAACCGTCAAATGTTTTTTAGTTTTAGTCGTTATGTTTAACAGTCGAAATGATAAAAGTTATTCTGTCTTCCCTTAAAAATCCGAGAGGAATTGTCCGCAAATCAAAAGCTGTAAAGTGAGCGAATTCAGTCGTTACCGATTCGTCTTTTCATGTCGTAGAAGCGGACAGTTCGTCAAAGATTTTTCCACCAAACAAAGTCGCTTTTTTTATTTTTTGCTGTTGCCACTAACGACCAAGTGTAGCCGCCGGCGGGCGTAACGATTACCTGTCTGACTGCACAAAACTGTCTGCCCGCTGGCTTGGCTACACGGTGTTGGCAGCTGGCCGTTCGGTCATCAAGGTGTCGTTGTTTGTTTTATATTATTGTTTGTCAATGCAATATGTTTGTTTTTTTTCTTTTCTTGTCAGCAAGCCGAAACAAAACCGATAAAATTGTCTAAGTGTAAAAAGCCAAAACAATTAACTCTCCACAGTGCATTGTTTTTTTTTTTCAAAATTCACTTCAAATGTCTAACCGAGCAAAAAAACAATGTACTGTGACCGCTCTGCCTATTATCAAAAAGCTATAAAAGCCACTGCAAGACGTTTGATAATAAACACCAACTTGCTGTGGCTTTTTTTGCTTTTTGGGCGATTATTATTCTTTTAATTGGTTGTTTATACTTTCAGGAATTATAGTAAAGCTAAATTCAGCATCAAGTAATCTTAAAAACTCTAAAACCTGTTTGTCTGCCATGCTGTTTTTTAGTACAGTTTTATCTGTTATGATTATAGTGTTCATTTTAGAACGACTAGTTGCTACGTTAAAAAGTCGGTTTTCAAGTGATCTGTGATAGCTTGTATTTGGAACAATAAATATACATACATCTGTTGTTAATCCCTGAACACGAGAAACTGTTTCAATTAATAGATTTTTGTGATAACCAACCGTTTGAAAAATTGTTTTCTGAAGAGCTTTCGTTGTGTCTACAAAATACGTCAATACAGCTATATTTATATCAGGCGTATATTTCAATAGGTAAGCAACTATCTCAGTTGCTATAAGTAATGCATTTTGTGGTTTTAACTCGCCAATTGGTAATGTTGTTTTAATCAAAGTAGGACCACCTTGAGGATTGAATAATCTACCAATGTCAATAGGAAGTTCAGTATTTAAGTTTCTTGTTTTCTTAACTTTCGAATTTAGGACATTGTTGTAAAAAATACTCGTATAGTTAGCTGCTCTTTGTGAAAGTCTATATGTTTCAGTGAGTTGGAAATACGGCAGGACGTTCGCATTAGACAAGGCTTTAAGACCATCAACCAAATGCCAGTATTCATTTCTACTCAACACATCTTCACTGATTGCAGTAACTGGAGGTAACTGTTTTGTATCTCCAATAAGAATATTTTTGTGACCAAGAATTTTGGCAACAACAAACATACCAAGCAATGATTGACTTGCCTCGTCAACAATTACATAATCAAATGGAGGTTCATTCACAATTTCCGTTGCAATGGAACTAGTAATGAAGAAAGTAGAAAGAATAACGCTCCCTTTTTGGGGTGCTACTTTTTTACATCCTTGCAAATTGGGAAGTAATTTGGCTTCATCAACCGATAATTTTGTTTTAAAGACTCTTTTTTCCAAGAGCATTTGGGTCATTGCAGGTTTTTCTACAATCTCAATTAATGCCCTGTTAGTTAAAGCAGTAATCAATACCGTTTTTCCTTCATTACAAAGTATTTCACATATTTCTGCAATTAAATGCGTTTTACCAGTGCCTGGAGGGCCTTGAATAATTGCAGTATCTTGTAAGCTTAATTGGCTGAGAATAAAATCGACTATATTTTTTTTACTGTCAATTGGAACAGGCAGATATTCTGTATTGCTATAATCAAGATCCAGTATTCTATTGGCATCTATATTATTTGTTAGAGGAATGATAGTTTGTAAATTTGCAATATATTCAAAAGGAGGTTTATTTGGACCAAAAATTAGAATAATATCTTTCGCATTTTGAATTTCTTCGGCAAATTCAATATCAACACCTCTAAACCCTACAATACTAAAGTCTTTGTCATCCGAAGGCATTTGCCAAATACATACCACTTCAGAAAAATTATTCTTTGATTTAACTAGTTCGCCATAAGTTATATTACCCCATTCCTTATAATTACGCAATTCTTTAGGCACAGAAAAACAATAAAGATATTCACCATGGCGTGGAATGCCACGTGTATTTGGAAATCTTAATATCATCTCTCCTTTTTCAAGTTTGATAAATTGAGCCATGAAAATCTCTTCCTTTTCTTGCAAAAGGAATACGGCAGAGGTTTCTAACTTTTGTTTGAATGCTGCTGTTTGTGCTTTTAGTTCTTGTTCTAAAAACTTCCAATGTTTATCTCTACTGTATATCATTAGAGTAATAGGTTTTTATCGTCTGCACTAAGGTCAATGGCTGATTTATTTCTTTCATTTAAGCCGAATTCTTGCAAATAATCGGAAGTACTTTCAGGTGTATCAAAAATAAAATGGGTATATTTCAGATATTTGAAAAACTCAGCAAATATCTTCAAATTAGTATTCACAGCAAAAGCATTGGAATTGAAACGCATGAAGAATAGTTCATTGTTCTCAATTAAATCGCTAAGTGTTATGTTTCTAACATTATTACCTCTGGTTACTACAAAGAGTTGTGTGTTTGGTTCAGAAAGTGCTAACCATTCACTTGGATTAAAGTACAATTTGCCAGCCTTCCCACTTTTTACCACTAATTTTACTGGAAGTCCTTTTGGATTAATAATTCCAGTTACAACTGTAAAATCAATTTTGATAGTTGCTGGTACGTTAAAACTATTTGCCTTTAAAATTTCAAATATCTTTTCTTTAGCATCACCACTTACAGAGATACGTGACTTTTCGCTAGAATTATCAATTTCGAAATTCGATTGTTTTATTTCTTCTTCGTCTTCATAGAGTTTTCGCAAATCCTCAATTTCTTTTCTTTTCAACTGTATTGAGTTAATGCCTTCTTCAATCAAAAAATCTTCAATCCCTTGCGTGTTTAGCTGAAAAAACAACTTGATTTCATCTTTCAGGTATTCAATATTCAGATAGGACGCTATTTCAGGTACAATGGCATAAAGAACGGTTGGATTCTTGAAATCGCCCTTAAAATACAGGCTGTTTTTGTCGAGATATGAACGTACCGAAGCTCCCTGCTCTTTTTCACCATTGCACATATATGATAAAATGACTTCCTGTGCTTCGTAAAAATTAAAATCTACAAGAAGACTGTTTAATTCTTTGTATTTTTTTGAGTATTCGATATCCTTTCTTTTTTCATCTAACAACAGAATGTAAGGCAAAATTTCCTGAACACGATATTTTACATTCGTATTTAGTTTAGGATTAGAAATCTCAGGTATAAATTCACTAATTACAGTTACGCCAAATGCTTCAAGTAATTTTATAAACTCAGGCGTAATTTCATTGTAATCGCAGAAAAATAAATTGTCGGATTCAAAGCCTTTTTGCAAAACAAACATAAGTTCATTCGGCTTTACAAACTCATTGTTAATACTTAATAATGAGTTACGACTACTCCATTCTGTAATTATTTCACCTTTACTTAAGTAAGTGTTTGCGAGTATTTTGTATATTTGCAAAATACGTTCCTTGTTTGTGATTAAATTCTCTTCGTCTTTTGAAATCTTTGTAAGAATTGTAAGATAATCTTCCAGCTTAAGGTGTCGTTGAAATGGTATTACATCGAGCCAATTCTCCGAAATCTCCACATCAACATCGATAATTGGCAGATAAGTACCAGCGATTTTATTTATTTCTATGGAATTTGCAATTAAGTGTTTAGCCTCAGATACATAACCCTCAATTGAAGGGAAAATAGCTAGGTTATCAAATATCCATTTATTATAATTTGTTTCACAGCCTTGTGATTTAAATTGATTTGAAGACAAACAACGACCAAACATGCCTGTATATCCATCTACATATACCTCATTGTTTAATTGTAAATCATCAGGTGAGTATTGCTTAAAAACTTTACTAAAAAACAATTTGGAGAATTCTAAGTTTTCAGTATGTTCTAAGAATGAAAAAGACTTATAAATCAACTTGTTTGGCCAAAAATTATAACCTTTATTATCGGTTGACCAACCTTCGTATGATACCCAAGAATAACGTTTACTTGCTTCGTGTATTTTAGTTAGAAAATCTACATCTAATCTATTTTTCCAATCTTCATTTGAATCAAATATGATTGTTTGATTATCCCATTCAAAATCATTCTTTACTCCAATTTTCAAGAAAAAGGTTTTCCATTCACTTTTAAAATCACCGTTGGAAAAATACGATTCTGAAACATAAAAGTCATTATCATATACCATTTCTAATTTTAAATCTGGCTCGAAAAAGTCTGATAAATAACAATCTTTTGCTCTCAATAAGGATTCCTTTTGAGTAAGTAAATTAATTTCTGATAAATTATCATAATGATTATCTTCAAGTAAACCTTTTTTTTGTGCATCAAAGAGGTATCGTCCCACCTCTATCGCATTAACTTCTGTAATAAAATCTTCATCGCCAATAATGGTTTTTTCTATGAAATCAATATCAGTTGGTTCTGCCAAACCTAATTTAATCAGCCATTCCTTAATACTATGCTGTGCATTAATTTGCTCGAAAATATCTTCGTTTACAAAGTGTAAATCGTCCTCAAATTCGACCGAAGATTGAACAGAAGGAAAATAAATTTCAGTGGGTGTACATAATTTTTCAGTTTCATCAAAGATAAAAGCTGTATTTTGCAACTTCTGCTCCCATTCATTCTTGCTATCAGTCGATTTTAAGCGGTTGACATAATCGAATAGAAATGAAATTAATTTAAAATTATCCTGCAAGGAATGATTTTCTTGAAAAATGTCGCTTCTAAAAAATTCATCAAGTTCGTCCAAACCAAAAATTTGAACACCTAATGTTCTTAGTTTTGCAGCATATATATATTCAGGAAGAAGTGCATCGGTAGTGAATTGCTTGTTGTACTTGCTATTTAAGTATTTGATTAATACATCGTGTGAAATAATTTCAGTTAGTTTTGTGGAATCATAAACAGATTCCTTAACTTTGAGCAACTTGTTGTTTTTATTGGGTATAAAAGCAATTTCATCTATTGCCTTTCTGAAGCCCTCATTAAACATTTCGCCTAGCTCCCCGTAATGAATAAATTCAGGTATGATAGCTAAGAATGACTTATCTAGTTTTTTAGCATTCGCTAATTCAGCTATCCAATTTAGGTATGCTGGTGCCAGCTGCTTAAAAATCCATAAGTTCCATTTGCTTTCTTTTTGTAGCTGCTGACGACCAGCGTCGGTAATGAAATTTGAATTGACGATAAAAGGAAAACCAGAAGTAACTGAAGTTGGCAGATAGGTAAAAATAAGGGCATCTTCTAATGCGACTAGTTTGTTTTTATCCTTTTTAATAGCAAATGCAACATCACAACTTGTAGCACCTTTTAATTTAGGTGGTGTTTTATCGTCCTTGGCAATGTCCTCTATAACTTCTTTTAGAATATCAAGCTTTTTATGCGTTACTATCCATTCGCTTTTTTGCACATCATTGTTGTATAACAATATAGCATCGTTGTTAAAAAGTTTTTTTATGGATAATTCAAGCTTGCCTGATACAAATACCTCCAAAACAACTTCTTTAGAGCGAAGAAATAACAGTATTTGTGAATCGCAGAGCAAATGAAGAACTCGTTGTTTAATGCTTTCTGTGTTTACATCAAATAAAATTGTTGATACATTATAGTCATTAATTACATTGAATTCGGCATCTAAATGATTGATAGAATATGGAATAGGAATGATTTGCCAAGGCATTTTTGTATCGGTCGATTTACCATCTTTATTTCGCTCTTTTGTCCATTCGTCAATACTTCCCCAACTTTCTTTGTTCCAATAGTTTTTCCACTCAGCTTCTGAAAATTTAAATAAATAGTTGCCAGTTTTTATGGCAACACTTTTTGAATGAGTGAAAACAGATTTAAACCCAATACCTTTGTATCCAGTTTTATTTTCATCGTTTGACTTACCACCATCACCTACGCTACAAATTGATTTAACGTCCACTTCACTAAAAGGCTCGCCATTATGAGAGAAACTGATATTTTTAGTGTTGATATCTATTCTAACTTTAAGCTTTGAGTTCAGCGCTGAATCATCCGCATTTTGAAGCAATTCATAGATAAATCTTTCTTCTTCGGTATAAATACCCGACGAAAGTTGAACAAGAGAATTGTACTGAAACATTGCCTGATATGGATCGGAATAATTAGAATTCCGTTTGTTAAGCAATTCAATTAATTGGTTGTTGGTTTGTTTTTCAATCATATAATTATTTGGTCTTGATATTTCGTTTCTTGTTACTGCGAACTCTGTTTTTCTTTTTTTTTCGGCTTGCTGCCAACGGTCGCGGCTACCCGCCGCTGCCCTGCTCCAAGCTGTCTGACTGCACAAAGCTGTCGGGCAGTGGCTTGGGTAGCTAGTGTTATGTGTTAGGCGTTTAGTTGT
>JBBQMQ010000221.1:0-7158 GCA_038329115.1 Bacteroidales bacterium | reverse complement strand
GTGCATTTGCAAAAAACAGTATTTGGATTTATGGCGGGCAAGTATCTGAAACCAATTTAAACAAAACAACACAGCGTAAACTTATTTTATTTGATAACACTGACGTTAAAATAGCAAAAGAAAGGTATCCTGAAATTGAATTTATTTCGCCAGAGTTAAATTACAGCGGGAACTCATTGACAAGTTATCAGCAAAATACAGCATATCCGCAAATAAGGGGAGTGTTATCCGATTATTTCAATGTTAAGATTATAAAGCCCGAAGAAGGCAGATTATTAAATGTGTTGGATAATAAGGATTACCGGAGGGTTGCATTGATTGGCAGACAGGTTGCCGATGTTTTGTTCTCAACCGAAACGCCTTTGGGCAAATCAATAAACATTGCAGGGACATATTTTACAATAATTGGAATTATTGAGAAAGGCTCAATTTTTACCCAAAACGAGCAAAACGTTGTATATATACCCTACAATACATTTTTAGATTGTTTCAATCAAGTCTGAGAGTATAATGCTTTTGTATTAACGCTGTCAAAAAAAACAGATGCTTCCGTTTTTGAAAATGAAATCAAATCATTTCTTGGAAGGCGTAAGGGTTTCGATATAAACGATAAAAAAGCAATCTTCGTCCTTAATTTCGAAAATCAGATAAAAGCATTTGATAAGTTATTTAAAGGCATTGATATTTTCTTGTGGTTTATTGGCTTATGCCTTTTGTTAAGCGGCATTGTTGGTATTAGCAATATAATGCTGGTTATTGTAAAAGAACGGACTTTTGAGATAGGCATACGCAAAGCCATAGGTGCAAAGTCAAAATCAATCATTTGGATGATTATAACCGAATCCATCGTTATAACCTCAATGGCAGGGGCTATTGGCCTCATGTTGGGTGCGTTGTTTATCAGTTTGTTAAATTGGATAATAACTTCCTTTTTCAACGCGAAAGATTCTTTGTTTACAAGTGCAAGTATAGATTTTCCAGTAATAATATTCTCACTGTTTATATTAATCCTTTCAGGTGTTTTGGCTGGTTTTTTACCTGCTAAAAAGGCTGCCGACATTACACCTGTGGAGGCAATACGATACGAGAGCAGATAAAGCAATTTAAATGAAAAACAAATCGAACATCATTATAGTAGTAATAATAATTACAATTGTTGGCCTCATTATTTGGAAAAATAGCAAGAGTAACAATGCATTATTAGATATTAAAACAGGGCAGCCTTTTATTGCTACCATCGAACAAAAGCGTGTAATACCCGGCAATTTGTACCCTTTAACCGAAATAGAGATTAAATCTCCCATTTCCGGCACGCTGGACAAGGTTTTTGTTAAAATTGGCGATAAGGTTGAAATTGGCGATAAAATAGCACAAATAAAATTAGTCCCCGACCCGTCAAAACTTGAATCGGCAAAAAGTATGCTTAACTCCGCCAGGATAAGTTTTGATAACCAGCAAAAAGTATATGAAAGGAATAAGCAGCTATTTGACAAAGGTGTAATCCCATCTGCCGAATTTGAAGAATATAAAAAAACATTCGATTTGAGCAGGGAGCAGTATTTGTCTGCACAAAATCAATTAACGCTCATTCAGGAAGGTTTTGTAAAAAACGCCGATATATCCAACATTGTTAAAGCAACTGCATCAGGCACTATTATAGATTTGCCCCTTAAAGAAGGCTCATCTATAATAGAGCGGAACAATTTTAACAATGGTACAACCCTTGCCACAGTTGCAAGGCTCGATATATTTATTTTCAGGGGCAAGGTAAACGAAACAGATATGGTTTATTTACATTCGGGCATGAAACTTTCCCTCAATTTCAACGCATACAAAAATCAGGTACGTGAAGCTTTTCTCGATAAAATTTCAGCTAAAGGCACAGAAGAACAGGGCGTAATGAAATATTACATCGAAGCCAGTTTTGGCCTTGCAAACGATTCGCTTGTTATCCGTTCCGGCTACTCGGCCAATGCCGAAATAATTTTACAAAAACACGTAAACGTTTTATCCATAAAGGAAAAATATCTTCAGTTCCAAAATGATTCGGCATACGTTACCATTGTTAAAACTAATGATAAAGAAGAAAAACGCTTTGTTTCCACAGGCTTGTCCGATGGGTTGAACATAGAAATAATAAAAGGATTGGATAAAAACGATAAATTCAAAATAACAGATAAGTAAACTTTTATGAGAACACTATTCGTATTAATTGCATTTCAGCTTTTTTCAGGGGTTTATAATTTGGCTGGTGCAAGAACTATAAAAATTAATGGGAAATCCTGTAATTACAATATTATTGTACCCGAAGGATGGGACACTATCCCTGCCGATACGCTTAAAAGCAGGTTTGGTAAAGGTCTTTTTGATGTTGGGCTATACAATACAAATAGTAAAAGCTATTTCGATGGCGACTATATTCAATACATTTTTCTCCCTACTATTAAACCATTAAGCCAGTTTACCTTTGCCCAAATAACCAAAGATGTTCAAAACGGTATTAACATTGCCGATAAACTTCCAAAGAAGGGTGAACCCCGCCTAATTACCGATAATTTTAATGCAGATAAACAAAACCGACTGTTTTACATAGCCGGGAAAATAACCTCAGGCACAAAAGAAAGGAAATATGCACAAATTATAGTGCCGACAAAGTTTGGCTTCTTAAAAATAATGTATTATGCAGCTAAAGGAGCCGTTGCAAATAGCATAACAAACGATAAATTGCTTGCAACCGTAAACATCCCCGATAATTATAGATACACCGAACCACCATCAAAATTTAACCTCAATATTTGGCATCTTCTTATTGCTTTTGCAATTGGGTTAGCAGTATATTTTAGTATTCAGTACGCCCCTAAAATCAAACAATTGCTCACTAAAAAAGAATCGATATAACATGAAAACGATAGGGCGGATATTGGTTTTCATACTCGTTTTAATCATCCATTTCAACACCACCGGAATGTACGTTTGGTCTCATGCTGTTTTATATGCAATAATTGCAATACTTACGGGCATGGTGGTTGTTCAATTTCTGAAAGATAATGAGCCTCTTAAAATAAATATCCCCGACATACTAATTGTTTGCTTTACTATTTACCTGTTTCTTAACAATATTTTTAACGATACTTTTTGGGGCAACGCCCGTTTATACAATCTTTTGTTACTACTGATATTCTATTTTGTGTTAGCTTTTCTGTATAAAAAAGACAAAAAAATACTTACTTTTATCTTTTATGGGCTTTTAACAGGCTTGGCCTTAGAACTGGTTATTGGTTTTGGTCAGCTCTTTGGGGTATTTGCCAATTCCGATTCAAAATTTATACTTGGCGGTTTGTTTGGCAATCCGGGTGCTTATGCAGGGTATCTTGCAATTATTACCCCTTTTTTATTAGTCATTTTATTACAGCACAAACAACTTTGTAAATCCGAAAACTTGTTATATGCCATAATTTTATGTTTCAGCATCTCTATTTGCTTGATAATAGTAAGCAATTCACGAGGGGCTTGGGTTTCTTGTTTTGCCGGATTGCTCTTTATTTTAAATCAAAAATACCAGTTGGCTAAACGCTTGGGGAGCTTGCTAAAAACTACCACAACTAAAATTGTTACAACTGTTGTATTGGTTGCTGTTATTACGGTTGTGTCTTTTGCTTTGTACAATTACAAAAAAGAATCAGCCTTTGGCCGCCTGTTTGTTTGGAAAGTAAGCAAAGTGATGGTTTGCGAAAAACCACTATTGGGCAATGGCTACGGTGCATTTGAAGCAGGTTACGGAAAAGTTCAGGCAACCTATTTTTTAAACAATAAGGGAACGGACAGCGAAAAACAAGTTGCCGATTACGTTACCTGTGCTTATAACGAGTATCTCGAAATGCTTATTGAATCGGGCATAATCGGGTTGCTATTGTTTGTGTTAATAGTATATTTTGCATTAGTAAAACGTTATAACGAAAACAGTTCGCCATACCATATTGCAGCAAAAGCCGCCCTTATCGCATTAGTAGTTCTATGCTTGGTTTCCTACCCGTTGCGGATTATGCCCAACCTCTTACTTTTCGTAATTTGTTTGTTTATTATTTTTCGTACCGGGCAATATAAAACATTTGCAATCTCAAGATTTGGCAAAGCGGCAATCTTTTTATGGCTTATTGCTATTTCAGGCTTGATATATTGCAGTAGCAGGTATGTATATGGTATGTATCATTCTCGGAACGGCTATGCAAAAGTATTAAACAACGATATTGACAACGGCATAAGCGACTATAAAAAAGCTTATACTCTTTTAAATTCCAACGGCGAGTACCTGTTTTATTATGGTTCGTCTTTATTCTTGAAGCACGATTATTCCGGTAGCATTGCTTTTCTGCAAAAGGCTGTTACATTGCGTAGCGACCCCAATGCTTTTATCACTCTTGGCAATTCGTTACAGCAGCTCAAACGATACCACGAAGCCGAAAAAGCCTACCAAATGGCAGCAGGTATAACGCCAACAAAGCTTTACCCTAAATACTTATTGGCAAAGCTTTACCTCGAAATGCAACAAACCGCTAAAGCATTGGCAATGGCCGAAAACATAATAAACACGAAAGAGAAAGTGCCTACCACGGCAGGCAATGAGATAAAAACCGAAATGAAAGTATTGATTAATCAATATAGTAAACCGAGAGTTAAACCCTTAAAAAATAAAACCATGGGACCATAAAAAAACCTTTTAATCAGCATTAGCCCAATGCGGGCATATTATTTCAATTAATTTTTATTCACTTAAATTTTTTCAAAAATGAAAACAAATAAAAAAGCAGTTTTAGGATTTGCCATTGCAATGATTTTTTCACTTGCGATTATCCAAGGGTTTGTTACGAATAATAAGCAGGATTTTAGTCTGCAACAGGTTTCTTTATCTTGTGCTTCTATGGCAGATAGTGGTGAAGGAAACAACGCAGGTTGGTTAGCAGCATCAGGTGTAACAGGTGCTTTTGCTTCAGGTTTTTATGTGAATGGATTAATAACTACTGGTACTGTTGTAGGTGTCCCTGTCGGTGTTGCTAATTTTTTATTAGGTGGAATTTGTACATTGTAAACAAGAAAAATTTAAATATTATGAAAAAAAAGAATGCATTAGCCGGTTTAATCACATTTGTAGTTGCTTTAGCGCTCTTACAAAATAGTACAGTTGATAGAAACAATATTGACTCTAATTTACAACAACTTGGAGCAGGAGCAATAGTTGTAGCTTGTACTGCTGAAAGCAACAATATTACTTGGGGAACTGCAGGAGGTATTTTAGCTAGTACTGGCGCAGGAATATGTCAAGCCTCAGTGCCTGTTAGCTGGTCTCCTGTAGGTTGGTATGGACTTGGAATAGGCTTAGTTCTATAAGCATGAAAGAGTCTTTAATTATCAGTGATAGACTGTCATTTTATATGTTAATGCAGGCAGGTTTAATATCTTTAATCTGTCAGATGTTTTTCCCATTGTTTGGTGTTATTGTGATGCCTATATCCATGATAATATCAGTAATTTTAATTCCTCTGTTTACCTCTGGTAAGGGAAAAATAAAATCTGCAAGTGAGGTTCATCCAGTTAAAAGAAGCAAAAATAATTTAATACTGTTTTTTTTAATTGCAATATTGTATTTAGGTACAATACCAATTTACTGGTATATTAAGAAATGGACAGGATATAATATCAATCACTTACTTTGGGTATTTACGACTACTTTAATTTATTTTAAAATCGTTATATCCTTATATGTAAGACGAATTGAATTAGAGTAATTATTTTCAAATGGGGGACTGTTCAATAACAGTATCCCCCATTTTTTAAATTGTGTATGAAAAAAAAAGTATTTTTTATTTTATTCGCAGTATCATTTTTGTGTTGGTTATTACCGTTTATAATACGTCTATTTTTTATTGAAATGCCTATTATTAATTATGAAAACACACAAATACCAGCTACGATAAAAAATAATGAAGTGGAAGAACTGCTTCACTTAATCTCAATCAACGATAGATGGAGCGTCTTTATTTCGATTTTCAAAAATAACATTAAGGGGTGTTTTTATAATATTTTAGGTGGTTTCCTGCTTGGCTTAGGTACATTTTATAATCTTTTAATCAATGGATTTTATTCTGCAGATGTATTTGCAAATAGCTACAATTCTGGTGTTAGTCTGGAAAGAATTTTAAATGTTACACTTCCTCATAGTTTTGAGCTTGCAGGTTTTTGGCTGTCGGGAGCTATGGGGTTTTCTATTGCACGGATAATAATTCGGTTTATGAAAGGGAAAGAAAATTTGCCACCACACTTTTTGAAACAGATGTGTGCATGTGCTATTATCGTTTTTATTTTAATTTTAGCTGCGGCTTATGTGGAAGCCTATGTTAGTATATTATAAACTACAAAAGTAATATGTTTAGTAAAATATTTAAACCAGAGAAAGTATCTCAATTTTGGGTAGTGTGTATCGTATTAATTTATGGACTGATAATATCCGAGTACTACAGTACTCTTAATTCAAGGGTATTAGAAATTCAAGACTATGAATTAAGAACCAGTTCTTTTTACACAGTTATTATGTCTTTTAGCTTTTTTACGATGCTAATAGCAGTATTTGTAGTATGGCAAATATTTAGTTTTATGTTTCATCTATGTGCAATATTATTGGGCGGAATGTCGTCTTATAGAAATTTTCAGAAATACACCGGTATATGCTATTTTATACCTGCTTTAGGTTTCTTAATTGTATACATACTTTCTGAAAGAATTGATTTACCCAAAGATTATATTTCCGAATTTCTCATCTCAAATAAATATTTTATTATAATAAATTGGATAATTAATATTTGTTTCTTATTATATTATATTTTACTTGTACCGTTAATAAAATATTTATATCAAATAAATTGGGTTAAAGCAATCGGAGCCATTGCAATACCCATAGGGTCAATTTATTTATTAGGTCAATTCTTTTCGAAATTTGTATTATAGCAAAAAGCCCCGCTTTTGCAGGGCTTTTTGTCAATTCTTTTCCAGTTTAATTTCCAACACCGACAGTTCGCCATTAGTTACATTCAATGTAACAATTTGGTCTTTATAACCCGGTTTGGTAATTGTAACCGTGTAAGTACCTTCGGGTAGCGATTTTAC
>JBBQMQ010000220.1:0-7180 GCA_038329115.1 Bacteroidales bacterium | reverse complement strand
ATAAACTCCAATTGTTTTCAAAAAGTTAGTACAGGCAACCTCCATTTCAATCTGGATAGCTCTGTTTTTCGGATTTACATAATCGAAAAGTTTTTCACCACTTTTTCGGGTATCCAACTCCACTTCAGAATATAAATACTCATTGATATGAATCAATTCGGCTTGCAGCGATACTTTTAACCGCAAATCATACAATCCGGCATATTCATAATTTTCAGTTGTATTCTCAATTGCTTTTTTTAGATTCCCGGCATTATAAAATAGAACCGAACCGAAATTAAAATCATCACGCAAACTTCCTTCCTGATAATCAATCAACGGCAAATTAGACCTCACACCATCTTTAATCTCATGATAATCAGAATAAACCAAACCGGCTTGTGTTCCCTGAGCAATGTGATAAAAACGCTCCAATGCATATTGTCCTAGCTCCAGAACAGTGTCTTTGGTATAAATCAACGAATACAGTTCATCCGATTTTTCTGCAATTTTACGTACAGTACCCGTACTATTTAAAGAGTCAATTTCAATTCGCTCGCATCCTGTCACCGTCGATTTATTTTCTGGTTTTGTGAGCAGATAAACTGTTTTCACCAAATCGGATTGTACTAAATTCTGAGCGGTTTTAGTCGCCTGAGCCACATCGTTGAACGTAATAAAGCAATTAATTTGTTTCATGTCTGAATTATATTGTTTCTGTTTAATTTTCAAAAAGTTTATACCGGAAAATACTGAACGAATGCTTCAATTGCTTCGTATGATGCCAGCCCCAATTGTGAATAAAGTTCAGCAGTTGCCCGATTCCGGTCCTCTGAACGTTGCCAAAAAAGCCGTTCGTCATTTCCCATAAATGGTGCGCTTTCCATTTGCGACTGATGCCGAAGAATGGCATTGCGCTTATTCCGTAACTCTTCAGGACTAATCGGAACGGCCATTTCAATATGGTCAATTTCCCATTCCTTCCAGGCGCCACGGTACATCCAAATCCGGCAATCTTTCATCCATGCCTCATTTTTCATTTCGTCAATCGCTGCTAAAGCCGCATCCAGACAAACTTTGTGCGTTCCATGCGGATCGGCCAGATCACCTGCCACATAAATCTGCTGAGGCTTCAATTCATCAAGCAGGTCTTTAATGATTGAAACGTCTTCTGAACTTAAACTTCCTTTTTTGATTGTTCCTGTTTCGTAAAAAGGTAAATTGAGGAAATGTATATTTTTAGAAGAAAGTCCCATATAACGGCAGGCTGCTTTCGCTTCACCTCTACGAATTAAAGCTTTCAATTCCAGTATTTCGTGAAGGTCTATATCCCCTTCCTTTTTGTCCTGTAAAATAAATTTACTGAATTCATGATATTTCGATTCAAAAACATCGTTATTCCCATCAAACATTTCTTTGAATCCTTTCAGAAAAGCGAGAAAGCGAATCACTTCTTCGTCGGCCACAGCTATATTTCCGGATGTTTGATAGGCGACATGCACATTGTGTTTCTGATCAATCAAACGTTTAAAAGTTCCTCCCATTGAAATGACATCGTCATCGGGATGTGGACTGAAAATCAAAACAGTTTTCGGAAATGGTTTGGCTCGTTCGGGACGGTTGGTATCATCGGCATTCGGTTTTCCGCCCGGCCAACCGGTAATTGTATGTTGTAAATCGTTGAAAATTCTGATATTTACATTGTATGCAGAGCCATATATAGCTAACAATTCGCTCAATCCGTTTTCGTTATAATCTTTGTTTGTAAGTTTCAGAATTGGCTTGTTTATTTTCATACACAACCATACAATGGCTCGTCGAATCAGCTTTTCGTCCCAGTCGCAGGATGTAACCAGCCAAGGTCGACTTATTCTGTCCAATTCGCTGGCAGCTGAGAGGTCGAGCATTATTTTTACATTCGTATGTGTTTGTAAAAACGATGCAGGAAGTGCATCAGTTATTTGTCCTTCAATTGCACTTTTGATGACGGTTGATTTATGTTCGCCCCACGCAACCAAAATTACCCGCTTGGCTTTAAGAATAGTGCCTACACCCAACGTGATTGCACTAATTGGAACCGACTCGATACTCCCGAACAATTCAGAAGCATCTTTTCGGGATAAATTATCCAATAAGATCAATCTTGTTGATGAATTTAACTGAGAACCAGGTTCATTAATACCGATATTACCCGATCGACCGATACCTAAAATTTGAAAATCTATACCACCTAATAGTGAAATTTTATGTTCGTAATTTTTGCACTCTTCTATTATTTCCGATTTATCAACCGTTATGTCGGGAGAATAAATATTTTCAGACAATACATCAATATGATTGAATAATTGCTCTTTAAGTTTCAGCAAGCAACTTTTTGATGTTCGGCTAAGCGGATAAAATTCAAATAAACTGACAAATGTCACATTTTTAAAACTTAATCCCGTTTCTTTATGTAATCGTACAAGTTCTGCATAAATCCCTACATGTGATTTGCCATGCGTCAGCCCGATTACACAATTTTCACCCGATTCATTTTTACTTTGAATTAACTCAGCAATTTCACTTGCAGCCCGAATTGCTCCATCTGCCTCCGTATCGAAAATTTCTGTTGGAATTTTTTCAAACCGGGTTACGCGCGAAAGTTCAAAGATGTCTTCCGGCTGATAATATCTTCTGGGGATACGTGTTAAAGTAATTTTCGAGCTGAGATTTGTTCTCATAATTTTGTGGATTAAGAAATTGATTCACGAATTTGATGCCAAAAGTAGTAAATATTTCTCATTTTTCAAATTTTATGCAAACGTTTGCAGAAAAAATTGTTTTTTTATCATTTTTCTTTGGTCGGGTCAATCATTTTGCTTTAATTTGCAGTGAAATTTGAATAAAAACCCTTTAAAATTTGAATTATGATCTTAATTGCCGATAGTGGTTCGACAAAAACGCATTGGTGTGTGGTAGACAAAGCAGTTGAAATTAAACATATTTTTACTAAAGGTATAAATCCTTTTTACCAGAATGAAAACGAGATCAGACAAGAACTTGAAATGAATTTAATTCCTGAAATAAAGAATTTACCGATTACAAAAATATTTTTTTACGGAGCAGGGTGTTCATTTCCAGAGAAAAAGGCTATTGTCAGTAGTGCAATCGGAAAAATATTCTTAAATGTAATTATAGAAATTCAAAGCGATTTACTGGCAGCAGCACGATCATTATTTATTGACAATAAAGGTATTGCATGCATTTTAGGAACCGGATCTAACTCTTGTTTTTACAATGGAAAAACAATTACAGAAAACATTTCTCCACTAGGCTACGTTTTAGGAGATGAGGGAAGTGGAGCTGTTTTGGGAAAAACATTGGTGGCTGATTGTCTCAAAAATCAATTGCCTGCAGGAATAAAAGATAAATTGCTGAATGAATATGAGTTGACTCCTGAAACTATTCTGGAGAAAGTATATAAACAGCCCTTTCCGAATCGTTTTCTTGCCCAACTAACACCATTTCTTTTAGAAAATATTCATGAACCTGCTATATATAATATCGTATATGCCGGGTTTAACGCTTTTTTTGTGCGAAATGTAATGCAATATTCATTGGCTAACATGTCGGTTGGTTTTGTGGGTTCTGTTGCTTTTTACTTTAAAGAAGTGCTTGAAGCAGCTGCAAAAGTAAATGGAATTACCATATCTAAAATAGAACAAAACCCAATGCAAGGTTTGATAATGTTTCATTCAAAATAGTTATAATCAAACTTTTATTAGGACTAGTCGACTTTTTAAGTACAAGAATACTATGGCATTTGAAAAAATAACAGAACAAAATTCGTTACACGAAAATCTGGATAAGAAAACGGTAATTCAGCTTCTGTTCGAAATGAACGAAGAAGACCGTAAGGTTCCTGTAGCTGTAAGTAAGGTAATTCCTCAGATTGAATCGTTGGTAGAGAAAATTGTGGAAAAGATGAAGCATGGAGGTCGGATTTTTTATATGGGTGCCGGTACCAGCGGACGATTAGGAGTTTTGGATGCTTCCGAAATACCACCTACTTTCGGAATGTCTCCTCATTTGGTTATAGGTTTGATTGCAGGTGGTGAAATTGCATTGCGAAATCCTGTTGAAAACGCAGAAGATGACCTGAATAAAGGTTGGGATGAATTGCAGCAATATAATATAAATCAGAATGATACTGTTATAGGAATTGCAGCTTCCGGAACCACACCGTATATAATTGGTGCTTTGCGAAATGCCCGCGCTCATGGAATTTTGACTGCAGCTGTTTCATGCAATCCTGATTCCCCGGTTTCGCGCGAGGCGGAAATAAAGATTGAAGTAATTGTTGGTCCTGAATTTGTAACCGGAAGTACACGATTGAAATCAGGCACAGCTCAAAAGCTTGTTTTAAATATGATTACAACTGTTACCATGATAAAACTCGGACGCGTGAAAGGGAATAAAATGGTAAATATGCAGCTCTCAAATGCAAAATTGATCGATCGGGGTGCAAGAATGATTGTTGAAGAGTTGGGCTTGGAATATGAACAGGCAAAGTCGATTTTAATGATTCATGGTTCAGTTAAAAAAGCTATAGAAGCGTTTAATAATCAATAATCATAAAAATTAAAACTATGTTTTTAAACATGAATGCAAACGTTTGCAGGATAAACTATTTTTCGTTTATTTGCACTTCGAAGTCAGAATAAATTTATATTTATAAAGTTTGCATACAAAAAAAGCTTTATTACAAACAAATAAATCAATTTTATGAAAAGAATCTTCCTTTTATTTGTAAGTTACTTATGTTTAATTCAATTCAGTTATGGTCAGAAAGTGACCATTACCGGAACGATAACATCAAAAGATGACGGAATGCCTGTAATTGGTGCTTCTATAATTGAAAAAGGAACAACAAACGGAACTGCAACAAATTTTGATGGTGCGTATTCCATTTCGGTTATGAACGGAGCAACCCTCGTAATAAGTTATGTGGGAATGGAAAAGCAAGAAAAAAAAGTAGGTAATGAAAAAATTATGAATATTATTCTTTCTTCCGGTTCGGTGGCTATGCAAGAGATAGTGGTAACCGCCATGGGAATAAAACAAGAAAAAAAGAAATTAAACTTTGCGGTACAAAGTGTAAATGCTGATGATCTTACTAAAGGTCGCTCGTCAAATTTTGTGAATTCATTGCAAGGAATCACGGCTGGTGTAACGGTTACCAATGGTGGTGGTTCGCCCAACGCAGGGTCACAAATAATAATTCGAAGCATTTCGTCCATAAATCCTTCTCAAAACAATGAACCATTATTTATTGTAGATGGTATGCAAATGGCTGGAACTGGTACAAAAGCCGGTGATATAAACCCGAATGATATTGAAAATGTAACAATTTTGAAAGGTGCAGCTGCATCTGCATTGTATGGCCAAGAGGCTGCCAATGGTGTAATAATGATTACAACCAAATCGGGTGCTGAAGGAAAGGTAAAAGTAACGGTTAACTCCAGTTTAGAACTGAATAATGCTTACCGAACTCCCAAAATTCAACAAATGTATGGCCCTGGTGCTGCCGGTTTTTACAAAGATTTGACTGGCGGCGGTTGGGGACCACTTATTCAACCCGGTGAAAAAGTATATGATAATGTAGGTAATTTTCTGAACACAGGCGTTCAACAAAAATATGATGTAGCTGCTTCGGGTGGTTCAAGTAATTTCAATGCGTATGCTTCTGCCTCATATACAAGTAATGAAGGAATGGTACCCATGGATTACCTTAAAAAAATAAGTGCATTGGTAAAAGGTACCTATATTATATCAAAGCAGTTGACAATCGGTGCGTCGGCCAATATGATTTACAATACTTCCCGTGGTTTTGGTGCAGCTATGGCCTCAATTTATAATTGGCCCATTAATGACGATATGAGTGTATATAGAAATGCCGATGGATCTATTCATCACCGTTATTTGGCTGATAAAAAAGAAGATTCACCCATCAGTCCATATTGGTCACGCTATCAAGATTACGGTCAGAATCAATCCAACAGAAACATTTTGCAAGGTTCGATTAACTGGAAACCATTCAGCAATTTTGAGTTAATAGGACGAGTGAATTCCGATCAAACCAACTATTCTACCACATCATACACTACACCTCGGTTTGCAAAAACTGATTTTACATCCATTGAATTGCCAAGTGTCAATTTGGATAATTTCGGCACATTTGATTATTCTCAAAGTTCAAGCAGAATGTTTATGGCGCAGGTATTGGCAACTTATAAAGCTCAACTGACCAAAGACTTCACACTGGATTTAATGGCTGGTACTGAACTTAAAACAAGAAATTCAGTGGAATCTGCTATGGGAGGTCGTGACTTTATTATTCCCGGACATTATTATAGCATGCAAAATCTAGCCGAGATTATTCCTGGTCAGGATATTTCAATGGGAAGAAGTCAAAAAAATAATGCAGGCTATTATGGTGAGGCTAAACTGGACTATAAAGGATTGGCACATATAAGTGTAACAGGAAGAAATGATTATTCTTCCACATTAAGTACTGAATATAGTCCTTATTTCTACCCTTCAATCACTGCAGGTGTTATTTTTACAGAATTATTCAATTTATCTACCGATTTTTTCAACTACGGTAAATTACGTGGAAACTGGGCAAAAGTAGGAAAAGATACAAATCCTTATCTGTTTGATATGAAGTTCAAACAATTCCCGACTTTCCCCGACGGAGGTTATGCTGCCGATCCAACATCAAGTGTTGCCACTATATTATATCCTGAAATGACATCTTCGTGGGAAGTAGGAGCTGATTTGCGGTTTTTCAACGACAAAACCAAATTGGATATCGCTTATTATTCAACCACCGTTTCCAATCAAATCGTAAATGTTCGTGTTTCTCCTTCGGCAGGTCATATATTGGAAACCCGAAACGAGGGTGCTGTTGAAAACAGTGGTATCGACGCCACATTGGAACAATTGATACTAAAAACAAAAGACTTGAAATGGACGGCAAATCTAAATTTTGGGTTGAATAGAGGTCGAGTAGTTTCATTGCCTGATCAATTGGTTGAAATACAAGGAACACAATATGGTGATATTTTCCCAACTGCTTATTTGGGTGGTTCTTCTACTGCCATTTCGGGTAAAGATTATAAACGAACTGCCGACGGTAAAATGATTTGTACCACCGATG
>JBBQMQ010000219.1:0-7249 GCA_038329115.1 Bacteroidales bacterium | reverse complement strand
GGATGCCAAAAAACAAACCGTTGATTAAATACCTGAGTGAACAGGGCGTTAAAGCCATTTTGTTGAAAACTGAAGAGTTCTACATGCAGGAAAATAACCGGAACATGCATATAGCAACCGATCCGCTCTATTTTGTAATTGACGAAAAAAACAACACGATTGAACTTACCGATAAAGGGATTGATTTGATAACCAGTAATACAGATGATGCTCAATTTTTTGTGTTGCCCGACGTTGGTAGTTTAATTGCAGAAATGGAAAAAAACAAAGCGCTTTCTGCCGAAGAAAAACAATCGCAGAAAGATGAAATTTTACTGGCTTATTCCATTAAATCTGAACGTGTCCACACCATAAATCAGTTACTGAAAGCATATACGTTGTTCGAAATAGATGTTGAATACGTGGTTATTGAAAACAAAGTAAAAATTGTAGATGAACAAACCGGACGTATCATGGAAGGTCGTCGGTATTCCGATGGATTGCATCAGGCTATTGAAGCCAAGGAACGTGTAACCATTGAGGCTGCCACACAAACTTTTGCAACGATTACGCTTCAGAATTATTTCCGTATGTACCACAAACTGTCGGGAATGACCGGAACAGCGGAAACCGAAGCCGGTGAGTTATGGGATATCTACAAACTGGATGTGGTTGTGATTCCAACAAACCGCCCCATTGCCCGTAATGATATGGAAGACCGCGTTTATAAAACCAAACGCGAAAAATATACAGCGGTTATTGAAGAAATTGCCCGATTGGTTGAAGCCGGACGTCCTGTGTTGGTTGGAACAACTTCCGTGGAAATTTCGGAATTATTAAGCCGTATGTTGAACGGTCGGAAAATCAGACATAACGTGTTGAATGCAAAATTGCACCAGCATGAAGCTGCTATTGTTGCAGAAGCCGGACAAAAAGGAACTGTAACCATTGCCACCAACATGGCTGGTCGTGGTACGGATATTAAGCTTACAGATGAAGTAAAAGTTGCCGGTGGTTTAGCTATCATTGGTACTGAACGTCACGAAAGCCGTCGTGTAGACCGTCAGTTGCGTGGACGTGCCGGTCGTCAGGGTGATCCGGGATCATCAATTTTCTATGTTTCGTTGGAAGATGATTTAATGCGTTTGTTTGGATCCGAACGTATTTCGGGCATTATGGATCGTTTGGGCTTTGAAGAAGGTGAAATGATTGAGCATTCCATGATTTCGAAATCCATTGAACGTGCTCAGAAAAAAGTGGAAGAAAACAACTTTGGTATTCGTAAGCGCTTGTTGGAATATGATGATGTAATGAACTCGCAACGCGAAGTGATTTATTCTAAACGCCGTCATGCTTTAATGGGCGAACGTATCGGAATGGATATTGCCAATATGATATATGACGCTTCTGAAAATGCAGTGGAAACAGGACGTGACAGCGGTGATTTTGAATTGTTTGAAGAAGATATGCTGAAAATTTTCTCCATGGATGTACCGTTCACTCCTGAAGAATTTAGCTCTTTGCGTGCTAATGAATTATCCAATCGTGTGATTGAAGCTTCGTTGGGAACATTCAAACGCAAAATGGACAAACTGGCATCAGTCGCTTATCCGGTTATCAAACAAGTATATGAAACAAAAGGTCAGCAATATGAAAATATTCTTATTCCGGTAACAGATGGAAAAAGAGTGTTCAATATAACAGCTCATTTGGAAACAGCATATAAAACGGAGGCTAAAGAAGTAGTAAAAGCATTTGAAAAACAGACATTATTGTATGTAATTGATGATGAATGGAAAGAACACCTTCGTCAGTTGGATGAATTACGGAATTCGGTTCAAAATGCCAGTTACGAACAAAAAGATCCGCTTTTGATTTATAAACTTGAATCGTTTGGATTATTCAAGGAAATGATTGATTCAATAAACCGCAAAGTGTTAGCAATCTTAATGCGTGGACAAATTCCAATGCGTGAACCGGAACAGGTTCGTGAAGCCAGACCAACGCAACGTATGGATTTGAGTAAATATAAAACTCAAAAGGCTGATGTAGGAAATAATTCCGGCAGTCAGGATCCAACCAAACAGGATACGCGCGAAATTCAGAAAACACAGCCAATTCACGTAGAGAAAAAAGTAGGACGTAACGATCCTTGTCCTTGCGGAAGCGGAAAAAAATATAAAAATTGTCACGGAGCGAACTAATTCAGAACCCCTAACCCCGAAAGGGGAGGAAAAGTGAGAATGCAGTTTTCTTAATAAAAATAATATACTAACTAAAATTCCCCCTTTAGGGGGCTAGGGGGCAAAAATATGCTAAACTTTATAACCTGGAATGTTGACCCTGCATTATTCCATCTTGGTCCTTTGACTGTTCGCTGGTACGGTTTGCTTTGGGCAACTGGTATTTATGCAACACTTTTAATTGTTCAACGACTTTTCAAACACGAAAAGCTACCTATGGAATGGCTGGACAAATTATTTGTTTATACCGTTGTAGGAACCATAATTGGTGCTCGTTTGGGTCATTGTCTTTTTTACGAATGGGATTATTTCAGTTCACATCCCATTGAAATTTTGTACGTTTGGCATGGCGGATTAGCCAGTCATGGTGGTGCAATAGGAATATTAATTGCCATCTATTTTTTCAATAAAAAAGTTTCCAAAAAAGGTTATATCTGGGTTTTCGACAGACTGGTAATTGGTGTAGCCATTTGTGGGGCAGCTATTCGGTTGGGAAATTTAATGAATTCCGAAATTTATGGAAATGTCACTTCCCTACCCTGGGGATTTATTTTTGCCAAAGATCCAAACGGTGACGGATTACCGCATCATCCTACTCAGATTTACGAAATACTGTATTGCCTGATTACTTTTGCAATTACCTGGTGGTTATATTGGAAAAAAGAAGCCTATAAAAAGAACGGATTGATTTTCGGGGTATTTTTGATTGGAATTTTCGGTTCACGCTTTTTACTCGAATTTATCAAACTAGATCAGGAAACATTTGAATCAGGAATGTTGTTGAACATGGGACAGATTCTGAGTATTCCGTTTATTATTTGGGGAATAGGGCTGATAGTCAGAAGTTATAAAAATCCGGTTGCGATAAAATAAATCAGCATGCGTATTCTGTTGATATTCATTTCATTTTTAATTTTCAGTACAAATCTGTTTGCACAATCCGATTCGCTGAAAATGAATGATTCAATATCTGTAAAATTATCTCCACTTAAAAAAAACTGGCTACGATCACGATACGTTCAGGAAAGTATTGTTCCTTTAAGTCTGGCTTTAGGAAGTGCAGTTATTCTTAGTGTTCCGGGATTAAAAGAAAACCTACAACAAGCACTTGTTTGGAATGATGATTTGAAACCGGGATATATTAATCTTGGAGAAGATTATGTCCGTTATGCTCCTGCAGTTGCAGCTTATGCCATAAGCCTTTGCGGAGTTAAGTCAAAACATCGATTCATTGATAAAACCGTTATTTTGGCAGTTTCATATATTGCCAGCGATTTTGTGGTTTATAACATGAAAAACATTACACAATCACTCCGTCCCGGACGATTACCGGGAAATACCGATTATTCATTTCCATCCCAACACACAGCCATGGCTTTTGTCGCCGCTACTTTTCTGGATCATGAATTAGGATATATCAGTCCGTGGATTTCTGTTGGCGGGTATTTGGCAGCAAGTTATGTAGGATATACCCGCATCGCCCGTAACCGTCATTGGACCAGTGATGTATTAATGGGCGCAGCTGTAGGAATCATTATGACCAATGCCACGTATTGGGCGTATGATGGAGTTATGAAACTCTTTCCAAAAAACCTTACCATTTCACCTGTTGTTGATACTCAACAAACCGGATTGTATTTTTGTTATAAATTTTAATTCCCGGAAAAGGAAGAAGAAGAATCAAAAAATTATGAGCAAACTAAAAAACGAAGCAGATTTTACGAAAGTAAAACCATATAATCAGGACGAGGAAAAAACAGCACAACTTGCCCGCATGTTTAATACCATTTCTGATAAATACGATAATTTTAACGATATAATGACGTGGGGAATGGCACGAATGTGGCGCAGAAGTTCGTTACTGGCTTTAAAGAAATTTGAACCAAAGTTGATTCTTGATATTGCTGCCGGAACTGCCGATATGTGCATAAAATCCTATAAATATCTGAATCCCGATCATGTGACCGGTGTTGACATTTCGGATAAGATGCTGGAAATGGGTCGGTTGAAAGTGGAGAAAGCAGGATTAAGTGATAAAATTGATTTACAGGTTCAGGATGTTTCGGCAATGACTTTTGCAAACGAAACTTTTGATGCAGCAACTATTGCTTTCGGTATCCGTAATTTTGAGAAACTGAGTGTTAGTTTGCAGCAAATTAATCGTGTTTTGAAACCCAAGGGACATTTGCTGATTCTGGAAATGAATGAGCCTGAAAAAGGACTTTTATTCAAAGGATATCAGTTGTATACCAAAGTTTTTGTACGGTTGACTTCCCGTTTACTTTCCAGCGATAAAAAAGCATACGATTATCTCCAAAAATCAATGCATGCCTTTCCTAATGGTGAACGACTGATTAAAATTCTTGCTGATAATGGTTTTAAATTAAACAAATACCGGAAGTTTACTTTTGGCGTTTGCAGCATGTATCTGGTTGAAAAACAGTAGAATTATTGTTTATCCCGAAGTAAATTAATATCACCTTTTAAAAGGTAGTCACCAATTCTTCTTTTGGTTACAGAATTAATTTCCGATTTTGGATCGTAGTCAGAGCCAAATGCTTTAATTACATAAAAATACGGGCCGGGAGTTGCTTTTTTTCCGTTAATGTTTCCATCCCACCCTTTTTGAGGATCGTTCCAGTGATAAACCAATCGTCCCCAGCGATTATACACCCAGCAATCAAACTTTACAATCGACCTGTAACCTACCCTGAATTCATTATTAAATTCATCACCATTGGGAGTAAAAACATTCGGGGCAACAATAGCAGATTCAGAAACTGTAACAGTGATTGAATCGGCAAATGAACAGGTTGCGTTACTAACTGCCAGTTTCACTTTATAAACTCCTGCTTCAGAAAAAGTATAGCGGTGATCTTTATCACTCCTGCTGATTATTAATGCATTGCCTTTAAATATTTCCCACTTATAAAACTGCGCAACAGGTTCGTTGGCATTGCTCAGAAATTGAACATCAATGGGCGCAGAATAATTTATAGGTTGAGTTTTTCCTGGCTTTTTGTCTTCGTTTCTTTCTGATCGCTCAGTAACCGCTGTAGTCAAATGACTTTTAACTGCTACAGCTGTATATTCTGTACTGGGCAAAGAATCAATTTTAATGTCAAGATCTGCGGCATATTGATCTCCGGAAATGGTGAAGGTTGTTGTACTGCTCGTTGCATTCCGTAGGGGCGCTGTAACGGTTATTGGTACGTTTGAAGGCAGAGTAACCAAAACGGTAGCTGTAGAATCTTTCCAGACAGTTGCGTCCCATTTTGATGTCAAATATGTGATTTTGAACTCTCTTGGAAGCGAATATGAAACTCTTGCAACTGATTTATATGTCAATTCCGGAATTTTTGCATCCAAGATCAGATTCAATTCCTTGCATTGCGCCGAAGGATTATTTTCAGCCTTGAGAGATTTAAAATCAGGCTTGTAGTTCTTATAATCAATGACCCAAACATACGTTCGTTTACCATCAACATCCAATACATAACCCGTTGCATCTTCGGGATCAAGAACATTTTGATCCAGCGTTCCTACTTTAAGAGGAGTTACTAAGTCAGTGTATCTATACCAGTTCATGGTTGTTCCGGGTCCATTATAGGTGATTAAAGTACCTGAATCGATACCGTTAAACATAAAAACATTTATTGTATCTTTATTTCCAGTGATTTCTACATATTTTTTCCCGGTTGTTGATGAAACCTGAGCAAAAGAAATCAAAGCTAAAAAGCAGAAGCAAACCGAAATAATAATTTTTCTCATCGAATAATCAAAGATAAACTCACGTTAATTTTATAAAGCGTATGCAAATGTACATCTTTCTTATCAATAACAAAAAAAACGTGGAATTATTACTCCGATTAACTTGTAAAGGTATATTTTTTGTACTTTTGCCGATAATACTAAAAATCAATTAATAACAGTCCATTATGACAAAGCAGTTATTGAGTTTGATACTTTCAGGATTCATCCTGATTTCACTTTCCGCTATCGGTCAAAACACCGATTTTCCCACTAAAAAAGTAAATGGGATTGAATATTACATCTATACGGTTCAAGTCAGTGAAGGAATGTTTTCGATTAGTCGCAGATTTGGTGTAAAACAAGCCGATATCAACAATGCAAATCCGCAGATTCAGGATGGACTGAAACCGGGTATGCAAATTCTGGTTCCAGTTACAGCTGAAAACAAGAAACACATTCAAAAACCTGTAAATAAAACTAATCCATCAAGTTCTGAATTCATACAACACAAAGTTGAAAAAAAACAGACGCTTTTTGCTATAAGTCGGTTATATAATGTTAGTCAGGAAGATATAAAAAAGTACAACCCACAACTTGAAAATGGTCTGCGCGAAGGAATTATTCTTCAAATTCCAAAACCAGTTAAAGAAACTCGGAAACAGGTAGAAACTTCTGAACCAGTAAAATCTGAAATCGCTTCAGAACAGGTTTCCAATATGAAAAATACAAATTACATCATTCATGTTGTTCAGGACAATGAAACGTTGTATTCTATCAGTAAAAAATATAATGTTGATATCGTAGCTATTACACAATTAAATCCGGGCTCTTCAACAAGTATTGGTTTAGGCAGTGAACTAAAAATTCCTTCTAAAGAAAACTCTGTTAAGGGTATTAATTCTTTAAATCTGAAAACTGAAACAGCAAAACCAACTGAAAACAAGAAAGTTATAAAAATAGCATTTTTGCTGCCTTTTATGTTAGACGAGGCAAAAGCAGAACCCGGTACGGAACGTTTCTTAGATTTTTACGGAGGATCATTAATTGCAATTCAGGAAGCAAAGAGGAATGGTATTTCATTCGAAATTTATACGTATGACACAGAAAAATCGGTTGAAAAACTGACTGAAGTCCTGAATAACCCCGAAATAAAATCGATGGATTTAATTATTGGACCTGCATTCAGTAGTCAGGTAGCACTTATGGGTCAATTTGCAATAGAAAACCAAGTAAAAGCATTAATTCCTTTTACTGCAAAAGTTCCTGAAATTGAG
>JBBQMQ010000218.1:0-7254 GCA_038329115.1 Bacteroidales bacterium | reverse complement strand
GCACCCGAACGTGATATTTGCGAATCAATTCTTCAACCGAACCTTTTTCAAACAATTTATCGGTAGCAACCTTGTACAAAGCAATTTCCTGAAAAACCAAGTCTTCGTCGGTGTTGTAATATGCTTTCAGAATATCAATCCGTTTATCAATCTGCTTTACAACTTTAGATACCACATCTTCTGTCGAAAGTAGTGTTATTGTAAACTTATGAATGCCTTTGATAGCTGAAGGCGAAACAGAAAGTGTTTCAATATTCATATTCCGACGGGTAAATATAATCGTTATCTGACCCAGCAAACCGACTGTATTTTCAGAAAAAACGGTGATTGTATATAATTTTGTTTCCATAATATGACCCCTATTTCTGAAAGACCCCTAACCCCTAAAGGGGAATGAAATTACTTTCGTCTATTAAAAAATGTTTAATTGTAAATTTATAATTATATGAAAATCAATCCCATAACGTACTAAAGAAATTATACATTCTTAGTTCCCCTTTAGGGGTTAGGGGTTCCCCAACAATATATTTGTTACAGTTGCGCCTGCTGGCATCATTGGATAAACCATCCCTTTTTTCTCAACATTTACAACCAGCAAATACGGTTTATCATCTTTCAACATATCAGCAATAGCTCCATCCAATTCTTCCCGCTTATGAACTTCAGTACCCTCAATGCGGTATGCTTTGGCAATGGCTACGAAATCCGGATTCAACATATTGGTAAATGAATATCGTTCGTCAAAGAACATTTCCTGCCACTGGCGCACCATACCGAGGAAATGATTGTTCAGAATAATCATTTTTACGCCGATTTGTTCTTGCATAATCGTTCCTAATTCCTGAATAGTCATTTGGAAACCACCATCGCCACAAAAAGTACAAACGGTTCGTTCGGGCGCTCCCATTTTGGCCCCAATAGCTGCCGGAAGTCCAAATCCCATAGTTCCCAAACCGCCGGAAGTAACCAAACTGCGGGTTTGCGAATAACGAGAATAACGTGCGGCCAGCATTTGATTCTGACCAACGTCGGTTACAATAACAGCTTTGTCGAGTGTTGCATCCGATACTTTACGAATTACTTCACCCATGGTTATTTCACCTGTAACCGGATGAACTTCACGCTGAATTACTTTTTCAAATTCGAGCTTTTCATATTCTTCAAACGAAGCAATCCATTCAGTATGTTTTGCCACATTTAGTTTTGTAGTCAATGCCGGTAGTGCATCTTTTGCGGAAGCCAACACAGGCGCATCCGGGATAACATTTTTACCTATTTCGGCAATATCAATATCAATATGGATAATTTTAGCCTGTTTGGCATACGTTTTCAAATCACCGGTCACACGGTCGTCAAAACGCATCCCGATAGCAATCAGCACATCGCATTCGTTCGTTTTCATATTTGGACCGACATTTCCGTGCATTCCCAGAAACCCTTTGTTCAAGGGAAAATCAGATGACATTGCAGAAGCTCCGAGCAAGGTCCACGCAGCAGGAATATCTGCTTTTTCTAGAAATGCTTTCAATTCGTTTTCTGCATTCGATAAAATAACACCTTGTCCGACCAATGCAAATGGTTTTTTTGCCTGATTAATTAATGCGACAGCAGCTTCAATTTGAGTTGATTGAACTTCAGGAACCGGCAAATAACTGCGAATAAACGTACACGGCTTATAGTCAAATTCAACTTCCTGAATTTGTGCGTTCTTTGCAAAATCAAGCACCACCGGACCGGGACGTCCGCTGCGTGCAATATAAAAGGCACGAGCCACAGCCCATGCAATATCCTCTGCACGACGAATCTGGTATGCCCATTTGGTAATTGGTTGAGTAATCCCTACCACATCAATTTCCTGAAAAGCATCGGTGCCCAACAAAGCGGCACCAACCTGTCCGGTAATAACCACTAGTGGCGTACTGTCAAGCATCGCATCAGCCACACCGGTAATTGCATTCGTGGCAGCTGGTCCCGAAGTAACCAGACAAACGCCAACTTTTCCCGAAACACGTGCATAACCTTGTGCAGCATGAGTCGCACCTTGTTCGTGCCGGGTAAGAATATGATTTAAATGCTTATCATAATCGTAAAGCGCATCGAATACGGGCATAATTGCACCGCCCGGATAACCGAAAATGGTATCAACCCCTTCGGCTACCAATGCTTGCATAAATGCATGTGCTCCTGTTATTTTCATAATATATAATCAGCCCCCTAACCCCCTAAAGGGGGAATTTTGGTTAGCTTCTTTTTTTAATTGTTATTACATTTCATTTTATGTTAGAGTAGATATGTTCCCCCTTTAGGGGGTTAGGGGGCCGTTTTATTCTAGTCAATCAGTCTCACAGCACCTTTATCCGCTGAACTTACCATGCTTGCATACGCACGCAATGCTTTTGATACAATACGGTTTCTGTCTTTGGGTTTAAATGCATCAACACCACGTGCTAATTCTGCTTCTCGGCGTTTTAGCAATTCAACATCGCTAACTTTTACATTAATAGACCGATTTGGAATATCAATTTCAATCATATCGCCGTTTTCAATTAATCCTATATTTCCGCCTGAAGCTGCTTCGGGAGAGATATGTCCGATTGATAAGCCTGAAGTTCCACCTGAAAAACGACCATCAGTAATCAACGCACATTCTGCTCCAAGATGCTTTGATTTAATATACGAGGTTGGATAAAGCATTTCTTGCATTCCAGGACCCCCTTTCGGTCCTTCGTGGGTGATAACCACCACATCGCCCGCAATCACATCACCCCGAAGAATTCCTTCGCAGGCTGTATCTTGTGAAGTAAAAACTTTTGCCGGACCGCTGAATTTCCAGATACTCTCGTCGACTCCGGCAGTTTTAATAACGCATCCATCCTGAGCAATGTTTCCTTTCAGAATTCCAAGACCGCCGTCTTTGGTATAAGCATGCTCCACATTGCGGATACAACCGTTGACTCGGTCGCCATCCAGTTCAGGATATTGCATATTTTGAGAACCCATTACCAGATTAAATTTGTGAGCGGGCGCACTTTTATATTTATCAATAGCGACTGGAATAACATAAGGACTTGTGATATCAAATTTTTCAATTGCTTCGCCCAATGTCAATCCATCGACGCGTTTTACAGATTTGTTGAGAAGACCGCCTTTGCTGAGTTCCGCCAGAATTCCAAGAATTCCACCGGCACGGTTCACATCCTGAATATGATATTTAGGAGAATTTGGAGCCACTTTACACAAACAAGGAGTATGGCGTGAGAGTGCGTCAATATCATCCATCGTAAATTCAACTTCCGCTTCGTGTGCAATCGCCAAAATATGGAGAACTGTATTTGTAGAACCGCCCATAGCAATATCAAGCGTCATAGCGTTCATAAATGCTTCGCGAGTGGCAATGGAACGTGGAAGAACCGAATCGTCACCTTCGAAATAATATTTATTGGCATTATCGACAATTAGCTTGGCAGCATCTACAAAAAGTTGCGTGCGGTTGGCGTGGGTGGCAACAATTGTTCCGTTACCGGGCAAAGCCAGTCCAATCGCTTCATTCAGACAATTCATCGAATTGGCAGTAAACATTCCCGAGCACGAACCGCAGGTCGGACAAGCGGCGTTTTCAATTCGTTTCACCTGAGCGTCAGAAACGCTGTCATCGGCTGCTTGAACCATTGCATCAACCAAATCGAGGTGTTTTCCATCGAGTTCGCCAGCTTCCATGGGTCCGCCCGAAACAAAAACACAAGGTATATTCAGCCTCATGGCAGCCATAAGCATTCCGGGGGTAATTTTATCGCAATTGCTGATACAAACCATGGCATCAGCTTTGTGCGCATTAATCATGTATTCAACGCTGTCGGCAATAATATCGCGTGATGGCAGTGAATAAAGCATTCCATCATGTCCCATAGCTATTCCATCGTCAATGGCAATGGTATTGAATTCTGCTGCAAAGCAACCGAGTTTTTCAATTTCTGCTTTAACCTGTTGACCAATATGGTGTAAATGTACATGACCCGGAACGAACTGCGTAAACGAATTTACAATGGCTATAATCGGTTTTCCCATTTGCTGGTCAGTCATGCCGTTTGCACGCCAAAGAGATCGAGCTCCAGCCATTCGACGGCCGCCCGTGCTGGTTTCACTTCGTAATATTGGTTTCATATTCTTGGTTTTAATAAAACCTTTTGGAGTGCTTTAGCTCCCAAAAGTGTTTTTCTATTATTAATATTCTTGGTTTTAATAAAACTTTTTGGAGTGCTTTAGCTCCCAAAAGTGTTTTTTTATTATTAATATTCTTGGTTTTAATAAAACCTTTTGGAGTGCTTTAGCTCCAAAAAGTGTTTTTTTTATTATTAAACACTCAAAGGTGCTTCGCACTCTTTGAGGTTGCTATTAAAATTAAAAAAACCTTTCTCCGTTATGGTGAGAAAGGTTTTTGTATGTTCAATGCATTTTATACAACGCAACCATCTCACTTCTGATTTTTGACCAAAAGCACGACGAGGACTAGAATTGTATAAACAGTTATTGACTTCATGTTGTTTGAATTTCGACTGCAAAGATAAGGCAAGAATTTTAAATCACAAATAGTTTGGAAGAAAAAAATCATTTTTTTATTCAAATTGTAAGAAATATGCCATATATTGTTTAAAAAAAATAGATTTCGGACAAATATGAGCAATTTGAGAATAGAATTGTTATACTAAAAACTAATTCAAATAAAGATTTGGGGACAAACGTGGATAATGACAACATATTTGTATTATTTTTGCAAGCTATTAAACGAACCAAATGAATAAAAGATCATTTCAATACATTAACAACATAAATTCACCCGTTGATTTAAAGGCAATTGATAAAAAAAACCTTTCAGTAGTATGCGATGAATTACGTGAATTTATCATTAATGAAGTTTCAAAAAACCCGGGTCATTTGGGCTCAAGTCTGGGAGTTGTAGAGTTGACGGTTGCACTTCATTACGTATTTAACACTCCTTACGATCGTATTGTATGGGATGTAGGACATCAGGCTTACGGACATAAAATTTTGACCGGAAGGCGTGACCAGTTTCACACAAACCGACAATTTAAAGGAATATGTGGCTTTCCATCACCAAAAGAAAGTGAATATGATGCTTTCGGTGTTGGTCATGCGTCCACTTCCATTTCAGCAGGTTTAGGCATGTCTGTTGCTTCACTGTTAAAAGATGAGAGTGACCGGCAGGTGGTTGCAGTAATCGGCGATGGAGCCATGACAGGTGGTTTGGCTTTTGAAGGATTAAATAATACCTCGATGGATAAAAATAATCTTTTGATTATTCTGAACGATAATCAAATGGCTATTGATCCGATAAAAGGCGGCATTACACAATATTTAGTCGACATTAACACTTCTCAGACTTACAATAAAATCCGTTTCAGAGCTTATAATCTTCTCAGAAAACTGGGGGTAATAAACGAAAGAAAGAAAAACAGAATTATCAGTTTTAATAATACAGTAAAAGCTGCCCTTACCAAACAACATAATATTTTTGAAGGACTTAATATCAGGTATTTTGGGCCGGTTGATGGACATGATGTTGAAGGAATGATTCGGATACTTTCAGACATCAAAGATTTTAAAGGGCCAAAAGTACTTCATGTTATTACAAAAAAAGGAAAAGGTTACGAACCGGCAGAAAAATCTGTCACAGAATGGCATGCTCCCGGTGTATTCGATGTAGAAACCGGCGAACGAAAAGCTTGTATTACTTCAGAGCCAACTCCACCTTTGTTTCAGGATGTTTTTGGAAAAACATTGCTAAAACTGGCTATAGATAATCCAAAAATTGTTGGAGTTACACCCGCAATGCCAAGCGGTTGTTCAATGACTTTCATGCAGAAAGAATTGCCAAACAGGGTTTTTGATGTTGGGATTGCCGAAGGTCATGCTGTCACTTTTTCGGCAGGGATGGCAAAAGAAGGTATGATTCCATTCTGCAACATTTATTCGTCGTTTATGCAACGTGCTTATGACAATGTGATTCATGATGTGGCACTTCAAAACCTGAATGTAGTATTGTGCCTTGACCGGGCAGGAATTGTAGGGTCTGATGGCGCAACACATCACGGACAATTTGATATTGCCTATATGCGATGCATTCCAAATCTGACGATTTCGGCACCACGAAATGAAATTGAACTTCGAAATCTTATGTTTACAGGTCAGCTTGAAGACAAAGGTCCGTTTGTAATTCGATATCCACGTGGAAAAGGATCAATTATCGATTGGCGTCAACCAATGAAGGAAGTGAAAATCGGTAAAGGTGAATGTTTGAAAAATGGTAAAGATCTGGCGGTGCTCACCATTGGTACGGTTGCAACTAATGCTTCGAAAGCTATTGAACAGCTCGAAAATCGCTTTGATATATCGGTTGCTCATTACGACATGCGCTTTGTGAAACCATTGGACGAAGAAATGTTGCATGAAATTGCTAAAAATTTCGAACAGATTATTACCATTGAAGATGGTGTCATTCAAGGTGGATTTGGAAGCGCTATATTGGAATTTATGTCTGATCACAATTACAATGTTCAGGTAAAAAGACTTGGAATTCCAGATAATTTTATTGAACATGGAACTCCAGAAGAACTATATACCATGCTTGGATTAGACGAAAACGGCATTGAAAACAGCATTCTCGGAGTTTTGAAAGGAACAAAAAGTATTCGTTTCGAAAGCGCACACAAAGCCGGCTGATTTTCTTTCGTAATTTCATCAATGAAACACATTCTGTTACTCATTCTATCTTTCATTACTATAAACGGTTTTACGCAAAATTCCGCTACAATAGTAAAGCCACTCAATCAGCGACTTAAACATCCTGCAAAAACCTCATTGACCTCTTTGCTAAATGATTCAAAATGGGATGAGCTTTTTCCAAACCGCTATAAGTTTAGCAAAAAGAAAAATAGCACGGATTTTTATTCATTTAAATCATTTGTTGCAGCATCACGCTTGTTTCCAGAGTTTTTGAGTGACGATTTAATTACTCAAAAGCGCGAACTTGCTGCTTTTCTGGCTAATATTGCTCAGGAAACCAGCGGTGGATGGGCTGAAGCTCCGGGTGGTTATTTTAAATGGGGACTTCGTTTTCTGGAAGAGAAACAAGACAGTTCCATCAATACGTATGCTGATTTTTCCAAAAAAAATTATCCTCCTGTTGCCGGAAAATACTATTTTGGCAGAGGTCCGAAGCAATTAAGCTGGAATTAC
>JBBQMQ010000217.1:0-7256 GCA_038329115.1 Bacteroidales bacterium | reverse complement strand
AACCACTTTCGCATTTTCGTTCTGACCTAAATTAATTGTAACCTTAGCTGAACCTTTCACCGGGTTTGGCTGAACACTGACCGTAGAAACCCACATTGATTTAGACGGAATTAATGCAGTAACAGTATTAACTGGCTGTGCTGTTGAAGCAAAGCTATTATCAGATGAAGAACATTTAATGGCTACTACACGATATTCGTAATTTCCTGAAGCAGTATAATCTTGCCATTCGGTTTTGTTCATGTCTTGTACATTAATTGGACCACTAAGAGGATCAACTTTATCATAACCAAATGTAGGAAGGAGTAATGTTCTAACTGTTTTTGTTTCGTTTCGAGGACGATAGGCAACCGTGTACCAATCGGAAGCTCCCGATTTTTTCCGGTCAACACGATAGGCGGATTCATTGTCCACATCACTCCATGCAATTTCAACAGCACTAGTTGTAGAGTTATACACTAACGAAGTAATCGTTGGAGCAGTAGGATCGAGAGTTGGACAACCGCTTTGCCAGTCCTGAGGTGCATTCATCACGGCCGTATTAACTGAAGAAGGGCCACACATTACAGCTGAAGGCGTAACTCCATCAAGCGCATAATTTTCAATATTGGCAATATCTTCAGCATAATTGGGATGTGCACCACACACAAGGGCTCCAACACTACCTTTAATGCTATTCCAACCCTGAAATAGACCTACAACGTAAACATCATAAGGTGAGATATATCCAGCTTCACCGTTGTTAGCATCGGCTTGTTTGTTATTTGTCATAGCTACCGAGTAGCATTCCATTCCATTGTTTCTTTGAATTAATATACCTTCACCATCATTTCCTTTCGATCCGGTTCCACACCAGCGGTTATCATCAAACCAAACATTATGTCCACCAAAATCAATAAACCGCGCCATCAAGTCGGAAGAAGATTCTGCATTACTGTATGTCCACCCATCCATTACATAATGTAGCTGATCGGTTGAAATGTACGGATAGGCAACTGATGATCCTAAATGATGACGATAATTCACATTTCCTTTCACCACCACCCAAGTACCAGCCACTTCAATACCTTTGTTTCCATGATTATACACCCAGTTGTCGCGCACAATCACGTTTTGTTCGTAAAATCCCTCTTGTTCATTTACCAAGCAACGATTTTTTGCTCCAGAGAGTAAACTTTTATTGATATCAATACCAATGGCATTGCCATAGTCGTACATCATCCATTTATTACTTGTGGCATTATAACCTGAAGTGCCAGTATTATAACCATTTGTAGGCGCTTGATAACCAAAGCATTTAGTTGGCATGTCAATTACGTTGTTGGCTACAAATACATTTTTTGCATCAATTCCTATGCGAGCACCAAAACGCCAACCGCCATTTTCCTGACGCCATCCCAAACTGTATTTTTTTGATCTATCGAGGACGTAGTTAGGGGGAGTACAATTTGACATTTTTACACCAAAAACAAATATTTTACTTGGTACTGCCGAAACAGCAGCTCCCCATGTTAGAGTTCCCGAAAAAGGATCCATAAAGTGTGTCCCATCGGGCACACGAGCAGCCCAGCCATTGAGCTGTTTATCAGCACCACCGGTGTATGTGCTTGTTGCTGTTCCCCAAGTAGCTGCCCAACCATCGGTATAGTCCATGCCAAAATAAATGTATCCAAATTCCATTTCGATCCAAGCAATACCCATCAACGAGTTTTGAGAAATGCTTGTTTCATTAGCACCTTTTTTTTGTCCAATACAGTTCCACATTTTTGGGATACTATCGGTAGCAGTTCCAAATTCTGATTTGCGACGTGTAAACTGGAATTTTGTTGGCATTGAACTCAAACCACGTTGGTCTAAATTAAATGCAGGCTGACCAGTAGCACCAGTACCTTTTCCTTTAGTGGCAAGCATATCCGAAGTTGGTTCTTGTCCTAAAATTACAACACCTTTTTTTAACATCAAACCTTCGTCGTTTGGTCCATCAGAAATGTCGAAAATATACGTACCAGCAGGGTAATAAAGCACACCACCGCCCTGTGCATACAGTAAATCGCGCTTGGCTTTAAACTCGGCAAAGTTTGCTGCTCCCGTGCTTTTGTTGGTCATTGTAATTTTATTATTCCATTTAACTTCATTGGTCCACGATGGATAACCTTCAGGCCCTGTGTAAAAAGCGGCAATTGGATTTTGTGCACTTAGGCTTACACTACTGAGTAGTAAAAAAAGCCCTAATAACAATTTGTTTTTTTTCATTTTATGTGAATTTTTATGGTTTGATTTTTGTGAAATTTAGATATTAGTTTTACTCTTTTATGAATTTATCAACGATTGTTTTACCATCAACACGTTGCGATTTCAAAACATACATTGCCGGAGCTAAATTGCGAATATCGAGGTTCATTTTTTCGCTATGAGCTGTGACGGTTTTCATCAGCTTGCCATCAAGTGTTAAAATTGATATTTTTGAACCTAAAGCTGTATTTACAGTTAATTCATTTTTTGCTACGCTTGGATAACAAATATTACCTTGCTCCGAAATTTGATTTATACCTGAAATTGATAAATTATAGTAATAGATACCATTCTGATTTGTTGCTACATAGAGCCTTGTACTTGTCAAAGCTAATTTAGTCAAGTAGAAATTTACGGTAGTTTGTAATTGTGGAATACCCGTTGACATTTCACTAAAAGTTTCACCATTAGTAGTCGAAACATATACCTTACCTCTACCACTCATTATATACATGGGTCCATCATTATTACCAATCATACAATGGTTATGTAATCCCCCATCGCCAAGTGTAAATGAGCCTATCCAGTCAATCACGTCAGTATTTGTATAAGACATAAATCCGTTGTTTCCATTTTCGCCACCATAATAAAGATACGATTTTCCACCATAATTTCGTTTCAAGAAAGCATAGGGATTAAAAAAATTACCAATATTTGCGTGCGTCCAGGTTTGTCCGTAATCTAAAGATATGTCAAGGTGACTTTCAGTACCCGAAACTTTATCGGTAGCATACACTTTATTATCGCCCGGCACAGCATACATACCGAGTATGTTTTTGTAAGCAAATGTTGAGCCTACGGCTTCTTGAGCATAATTTGTCCAATTATCGCCACCATCTGCCGAGCGCCATATACCACTTCCCCAAGTACCGTAAAAAATAATAGTATTATTTTGAGCATCTTGTATTTGCGTAAAAGCCATGTAAGCACTACCAATATTTTTAGTTGAGGTAGGATTTAGCTGCGTAAGCACCCAATTGCCTGCTGAAAGTTTATACAGTTTGCCTGCGGTTTTGGTAGCGTCATCTGCTGCTACGGCTATCACACTGGCTAATTTAAGTGTACCAAAACTCAACAGATTAACTTTTGATCCTTGTAGTCCAAATGCAGCCCAATCGCCACCATTTTGAGAGGGAGAAACCCAGATACCATCATTTGTAGCAGCATAAAGCTGATTGTTGTCGCTGATAAGATCATTTATAATAGACGGAATATTCCCTCCTGACGCTTTTGCAAGATTTAATACCTGCCATTGCGAAAAAATAAAATTGGAGCACGCTAAGAATAGCACCAAGGTGAATGTAGCTTTTTTCATAAAATTTAATTTTAAAATTTGAATTGTTGTTTGAAATAATAATGTAATGACGAAACATTAATGTGTTTGCCTTAATATCATTGCAACTTTCGTATAAAAATGATGAGTACAACTGTACGAATTTTATTTTACAAATTTATAGCTAAAATACTCTCCGTGCTTATTTTTAATCTGAACGAGATACACGCCGGGTATTAAATTTTGAATATTTAGAATTGTTTTAGAACTTTCGGTTTTAGTTTTAACTATCACCTTACCAATTGTATTCGTAATTTGAACTGTCGATAAAGATTCTGTATTCAACGCCAATTCCGATTCAGAAACATACAGTATTGAATTTGAACGGTTGCTATGCTGATTTTGAATGGCCGAAGCAGTTAAATCATAACTATACATGCCATCAGTAGTGGTTGAAACATATAATTTTGTGGCTGATTTCACTAAATGACTGAGAAAAAAGGGTTCGCTTGCAGGAGTAGGTATAGGCGATGGAAGCACTAAGCCAGTCCCAACGGGTGCAAAAGTATCGCCATTGTCATTAGAAACATACACATTGTCGGCACTGCACATGCTATAAAGTGGACCATTATCTTCTCCTATAATTCTACGATTGTTCCAAAAGGTTACACCAAGTGAAAAGGAAGCTGCCCAATTACTTCCGGCATCGTCCGATATCCAGACTGCTCCAAGGTTTCCAGTTTTACCGCCCCAATAGAAATATGGTTTGCCACCCACGCTTCGTTTGTGTAACGACCATGGATTGAAGAAATTGGCTACTGCTTTGTTTTTCCAAGTTAGCCCATAATCTTCGGAATAAATCATGAATTGCATATTAAAATCGGCTTTATCCGTTCCGTAAATCTTTGTATCTCCCGGAAAAGTGTAAATACCCGGAATTTTTTTATATAATAAACTGGTATTGTCAGGACAAGTGCTGCAAGTTTCATAAGCAGATACTGTCCATGTATCGCCACCATCTGGCGATCTCCAAATACCATTTCCCCATGTTGGCAGCACAATCACTGTTTGACCATCATTCTGAATTTGAGCAAAATTAATAAGATTATCCAATGCAGTACCAAATACAGCCAATTTTAACGGATTAAAATTTGTATTTACCCAAGTTGTGCCATTGAATTTGTAGAGCTGAAGTGTTTTCTTTGTGGCATCGTCCGAAGCTGTTTCTACAGTAACAGCCAGTTTAAGAGCCCCGAAATTCATCAGAAAAACACGTTTACCTTGTAATCCATAAGCAGTCCAATCGCCTCCATTTGCACTTGCCGATTCCCAAATTCCATCATTCGTAGCAACATACAATTTGCTGCTACTCAATGCCATTTGATACATGTTTTTGTCAATGTCACCACCGCCACTTTTTGTTAAATTTGTTTTTTGCCATTGAGCAAAAACGAGTGATATACTCATTAAAATGAACACACTTAAAATAGTAATTTTTTTCATAATACGTTTGTTTTTAAATTATTGATACTACCATGAATTGTATTGGTGTTATTGTCTTTATAATAAAAGGGAAACTCCTCTGGAGTATTCTATACTGGGCATATTTGCTGTTTTTGATTAATAAATATATTTTTTCTGATTTGCGTTTCATTTACGTTATTTGCGTTCTAATTCTTTGTTTCTGCCTTGTCCGGATTAGGCATTTACTTTCTTAGACTTTCCAACACAGCAATATCCTCAGGACGGAGTTTTCCGTTTTTCATTGGGCCACAATTTAACAAAAAGTTGGCATTCATCTTCCCTGCAACCTCTAAATAATTCAGAATTGACTCTTTGCTCATAACCGACACATCGCCTTCGTGCCAAAACCAATTGCCCGAAGGAAATTGGCTATTTCCGTTTATCGACATGGTTGTTTCTATTTGCATTGGCAAATATAGTTCCTTGCCAAGCCATTTCCAAATTTTTTGGTCGTTTGGATTGTATTCATTGAATTTCTCGCCACTTCGCGCAACTACCGGATGTAAAGGTAATCCCGGATAAGCCGTTGTACTATTGTTCATTACAATACAGTTTGTTTGTAATTTTTTGATATATTGGTAAATATAATCCATCTGCCAGCGATATGTACCCTCGTTTCGCCATGCTTCAATAAATTTCAAATCGCGCTCATTAGAAGCCGTTGCTGCCACCACTTTTTCGCCGGTGTCGTCCGAAATTGGTTTTGTCCAGCCCGATTGTTGTTTTTTCCAAAAACCATCAAACCAAAATTCGCAAATTTCGCCGTAGTTGGTCAATAATTCATGAATCTGATTTTTCATAAATTCAACATAAGCCGGTTCGTTGGTATCATGTATCTTATGATGTCTGTCCCATAACGAATAATACAAGCCCACTTTCAAGCCCTGTTTATGAGCCGAATTTACTATTTTTTTTAGCAAGTCTTCCTTGTATGGTGTGTTTTTAACCGTGTAATCAGTGTATTTTGATGGCCATATACAAAATCCATCGTGATGTTTGGTAACAATTACAATGTATTTCATGCCAGCAGCTTTGGCTACTCTACACCATTGGTCGGTATCTAAATCGGTTGGATTAAAGGCTTTAATATCCAATGTGCCATCGCTCCATTCTTTGTCATAAAACGTATTAACGCCAAAATGAATGAACATGCCAAACTTTAAATTCATCCATTCTTTTTGTGCGGGAGTAGGCTCTGCCATTTTAGTAGTTTCAGCTTGTTGAGCTTCAAGCATGGTTGAAAATAAAATGACTGCCAATAAATAAAAATTTCTCATTATGCTGACTAAGCTAATTAAAGTGTTCGACCTTATTTTTTATATGACGAAAAACAGAAAACAAAACCTTAACCCAAGTACATTTAAATAATGAAAAATGACTATCTTTCGCCTTACAAAAACTCTTTTCAATTAATTTTTTCATGAATTAGGGGCAAACCAAATATTTTACGTCTTATAAATGAAACTTTATTTTTCGAAACTAGTTTGCCAATTATTAATTTTAAAAAAATTCTCATGAAAAAAACTATTTTTACTTTTTTAGTTATCGCTTTGTCGATAAACATGTTTGCCGCAACCATTACATCGAATGCGGTAACTGGAAACTGGAATGATGCCGCCACGTGGGTAGGTGCCGTTGTGCCAAGCTCAACCGACGATGTGGTGTTGGTTGCAGGTTCGGTAATTACTTTAACCGCCAATGCCGATTGTAAAACCATTACCTATCCTATTACCGGCGCAGCAAGTACAACCATTACACTTGCCGGTTTTACGCTTACAAGTACTGGTACTATTAATGTTGCTGCACCACTTGGTAATACTACCACCAATTTATTGGATGTGGGAACAGGTATAGTTACCTGTGGAGGCTTAACAATTAACGGAAATAGTACTACTGCCCGAGTTGGGAAAGTGGATATTACTTCCGGAACAGTTACCGTAAATGGAACGATGGATATGTCAGGAAATAGTAACGAGCTTCAAAAAATTGTTAATGTAGGTGCAGGAGGCACATTAGTGCTTAATGGTGTGATAAGCGGTGCTAGATCGGTATTAAACTTTAATGCAACCAGTACCGTAAAATACATGTATAATGGCGACCAAAGCATGTTTACTTATAAAGCCAACGACCCTGGTATATCTTATGGTAACTTAGTAGTAGGTGGTAG
>JBBQMQ010000216.1:0-7265 GCA_038329115.1 Bacteroidales bacterium | reverse complement strand
TCAAGGGGGCTGAAATATATGCCAGAGTTGAAGGCTTTATTTCAACGGCGAGAAAGAATAAACGGTGCATACTGACAGAATTATGCAATACCTTTGAGGGGCACAATTTCATTACCGATTAAAACCAGGTAAACAATTACCATATTGTATGGATTTCAGAAGATCGTCATGTACATCAAATAATTCTTCGTCGTCTTCTCCTTTAGCAGATTCTCTAATATTACAGTCTACAAGAATAGTTGTCTTATCAGCTAACGCTATAAGTGATTGGTCACCATTACATACGGGATAATATTTAATGGTATTTTTAGTTTGATCAGCCATTATTCAGCCTCCTTTTTTGATAAGAAGATTGAAAATCAGACTTAATACTTTTTTGAGCTGAAAGATTCAGCTCAATGGTGAAACAAGCTACATCATTTGCTGCTGTCTTACTCAAAACTTTTTTTTGTAATTGTTTAAGCATACTATTTTAAAATTAATTAATTAGATGACCCAATCTATACATAATCGTGCCAACTTGTATTTTGACATTAAAAACGACAAAATGTCGTATTTTACAGAGCATAATAAGACGTTCTGATTGTTTTAAAAATGTTTACATCTACCTGTTTATGACAAATTGCCTGGATTTGACATATAGTAAATTGTTAATAGTCAATTCATGCAAGTTGCATGTGCTGATGACTGCCAATCAACTTGACCCGTTTGAGAGGATTTTCACTCCTCCCTCTTTAACAAGTGATTTTTAATTCCATAAATCCCAGAGTCGGAATTACAAATCACGACTAGGTTTATATTTTGCTGTCATGGCCGAGTTTTTCTTTTTCCCTTTTTTGACCACCAATGATATTTTTTTGGTTGTTGTACCATTGTTCCATTTTTTTTACTTAATTTCAAGTTGTAAATTTATAGAAAATTATGTCTGGAAGTTTTTATAAAGTATATCTTTGCATAATAATTTGGAAATCAGTTTTTTTAACAGAAAGGAATTCAATATGACAATTTCGGAGTTTGATCATTTAGTACTTGCCGCCGAATCTGAAGTTCAAGCAATTCAAGCTCGTGCGGAACAAATTGTAAATGACATAAAAAAATCATTGCCAAGTCATTTAGAAGAAATGGCGAATAAAATCGTCTCCAACACAATAGAAGAAAATCCTCAAGGAGTAACAGATTTAGGGGGTCAAGTTAAAGATTTAAAGAAACAAATTGCCATTGTAATAGCAACGTTTCCCAATGAAGTAAGCACAAAACTTGAAAGTAGTATTAAGTGGGCTCATAAACAAAGCATTGGAGCAGAAAAAGAAAAATATAGAGTGAAAGATACCCTCACAAAAGAAACGACAATGGCTTTAAATAATGTAGGGTGTCTAATCTTGGGAAAGATAGGCTTCCTTCTTATTCAAAATAAACTAGCAAAACTATCTGATCAGTCTTACTGGAAATCCGAAAACAGTAGTAGCATAATATTTCGTTATGGCATGGGCTTTTATAGTTCTGTGGAAAATACTAAATTTAGTAAAGATGAAGATCGTTATATTTCAATAATTGACGAATATGTTAAGGCACTTGTAAAATTTGATACCGCTCGTGATAATAAAAATAAGGCAGAAGCAAGAAAGATTTGGGATGAAGCATAAATTAAAGTTTTGAAAATATACCTGATAGTAAGGATTTGCAATTAGGAGTGTTCGGAAAATCTGATTCATGCATTAAAATAAGACTTGCCGCCAAAACACGAAAATACAAAATCGCACAAACCCAGCTCATTGAGTCTTTGGTGAAACTTTGCGTTTTCGTGTTTTGGTGAAAATTTTCAATCTTTCTAACACCCTTAATTTTCAATCCTCACTTTTTAACTAAGAATTTTAAATCCAGGTGCAAAAATCAATACAATAAAAAATACAGATCAAAGATCTTCTTTTAAAAAGTTGTATGCGAAAGTTGATTAGCTGGTATGCACTTTTCTATTTGTCAAAATACTTTGTCAATGTTTCAATATAGGTTTTTCTCTCCACCAAACGGTATGCAGGATGGTATAACCTTGGACCGATTTCTGCTTTTAATCTATTCTTTTCTTTAAGATTGAACAATAATTCCCAATTTACAATATCGCCAATTGGAATAATAACTTCGGGGTTAATAAAATCCATTTCCTCTACAAACTTGTCAATTAAGTAGTTTTGAATTTCTTCTGACAGACTATTGTAATTGACATTTATCCCATTATCTAATTTGTAAAACCCCAACCATGACATGTTTGTAAAATGGATGTTTTTATAAAACTTGTCGATTCCAAATTCCTCTATAATCGAAAAGAAAAATTTTGCAGATTTCTCAGATTTTGGATTTATTATATCAGGCAACATTTTCGATAATGAATAAGTGTCAATAAAAGGAATTCCTGTAATACCGGCACCTTTTCTACCTGGATTGATTCCACACATTACAATTTTAGGCGAATTTGGCTGAATGTACTTTTTGTGAAATTCTATGATATTGTTTTTATTATCAAGAAATTCAGACAGAATTCCAATATTATTACTTCTCAATATATCCGAGTACTTTTCATTAAATATCTCATAAAATTCAAAGAATTTTTCGACAATGTTTCTCATGCAATATGACTTTTAGTATAACCCAAAACTTTCTATAAACACATCCAATGCGGGATTTACCGATAGTTTCCTACGAATATTTGCTATTTAATTTACTAATTTTCTGTCAACGGACCACTAAACCCCCATTTGATGGGTATTCTGCTGTTGACAGCTATTGTTTATTTTTCATTTACTGAAATCAAATAGTTAATAAATGCAGAACAAGCAATCAACATAAATCTGGCTTCATCCACTGAAACTTCAAAATCACCATTTAATAAACCATGTCTAATTCCACCCTTATCTGAAGTAAATCCATAAATTGCACTAAAACCTGTCTTTAAACTATTTGGTATCTTATTTCCTTTCTCAATTATTTTAAGAGCTTCGCCTAAAGTTGCTGTATCATTTTTAATAATTATTTTGCAAAGAGATTCAACAGCAGAAATTGATTCTTTAACTGAGTTGCGATAATCTGGTTTTTTCTTTTCAGAGATTAAGCTCAGTGCAGTTGATAAGTGAGTCTTTACAGGTTTATATTTATCTGAAATATTTATTGCTTTTTCAATTTCTATTATTTCTTCTTCCGAATTGATTTCAACTAACATTCCATCAACAAATCTAAATGCAGATAATTCTCTTTTAAGAAAGTGATTACAAACAATTGAGAATGTTTGTCCCTGGCCTTCAGCGATATACTCCAAAAATTCATATACTTCATTCCATTCTGCTGCAAAAAACCAATTCCGCAAGTAGTCTGAAGCAACATCGCTATACATTATGCCATCATTTATAGGTAAATTGTCAATAGGAAATTTGAAGAAATCAATCCATAAACATCTATAAAAGGAGGCTAACTTTGAAAATGTTTCAACATTTCTAAAGTTGTTTTCTTTCGAATTACTTAGCGATTCAATTACAGTTGTAAAAAGGGCTGTCCATAGAGAATTTCTAAGTTCTTGAGTCATTCCATTTTTGAGCAACGCTGTTTTAGTTTGCTTTAATCCAATTCTTTCAGAGAAATTTTGTTTCATGTTGGATGTTTTTTATTATTGCTGGCAACGTATTAACTATATGCAGTTGAGGGATTGGGGGTTGCTTTTCTGTCGAACCCCGATGCCGCTATTGCCGGCTGCGAACTTTGTTGTCCGCACGTAAACCACAATTGACATATAGTTTTTGTTATGCGAAGGCCTTATTTTGACGTCAATTTTCATGTTAGATTGTTAAGAATTGTTCGAAAAGAATTTTCGCATAGTATTTTCCGTATCTGTTTATAATGACTTTGCTTAGGACAATAGGTAAAAAGTAAATGAGGGTAAAAATCCATCCTAAATTTTTTGTCGCTACGTCTCCAATGCAATGAGAAGACATAACAATAATTAATGAAACAACCAATGCTAAGAAAGAGCCGCCAATTAAATTTCTAAAAAAGCCATATTCTATATTGTGTTGTAATAGTAAAGTATTATCTCTTAGAACATTTCTAATTTGAGAAACAGTTGTCGCTAATAATTTTCTTGCTCTTAGCTCGTCAGCGGATTCTTCAATTGCTGAAAGTAAACTAATGTCAAACTTGATTTGTATTTTGTCTTCAATTTTTTGCTTTATACTAGTTTCAAGTTCATTATTGGATTTAAGTAAAAGGTTGGTAGTCGGCATATTAATTTCATCCTTAAAGTATAGTCGTTGAAATATTTCCTTCGATATGAAACGATTTATTTGAACCAGTAAAAAAACAATTGCAGATGAAAGAATAATGTCAGTAACCGTTGGAAGTGCTGAATATAGATTTTCAAGTTTGTCATGATATAGAGTTGCTACAAACTTGTTGTATAGAACTATTGCTGGTATTGATGTCAATACAGTTGGGAAAAGTCTTGCCTTTAGGTAGTAACTATTTATTGACATGTTTATTTTGCTGTTAATTGACAGAGAAAATATGCTTGATGTTTGGTATTAAATGATGGCACTTCCCAATCTCGTTTTGCATGGAAATCTTTTGCAAACTCAACATTTTTGACAAATAGTTGAATGTGTTGACTTGAAATATCTAAAACTACATAGCCTGCTTGATTATTTGTAATTCTTGTCTTAGGATATTTTGTATACGCTAAGTGCTTAGAATTTGCATTGCCAAAAAGTGTAATCGTAGGTGTAAGTAATTTTAAAAAATCAAAATTTCTATTTGAATCTCTCCCATGATGAGGGGCAAAAAGAATATCAATATTTTTTACTTTATCAGAGTGGTTTTTAACAATGTGTTCCCAAGTTAAATCTTCGCTATCTCCTGCAATTAAAATTTTCCAATGTCCGCCATTTACTTTGGGAGGAGTGTAGAGTATTACATAAGAGGAATCATTCCAATCACCTTTTTCATTACAGGTATTTATTATTGAAGTAGTAGGGGATAAAACCTCAATGTAATCTTCGTTGTAATAAAGGTTGGAGTTGCCCGAATAATATGTCAACCTTTTACATGAAGTAATTTTTCCATCTCTGAGACTTTTATAAATCTTCCAATCTTCCATATTATATCCACCTGAATTTGCTTTATCAGATATTTCCTTTTTATTATTTGTATCCCAAAAATTAGATACAGTAAATTCGTCAAAAAGGTCTTTAAGTCCATCAAGATGGTCCATGTCTGGATGTGAAGCAATAAATCTAAAAATATTCTTTATCCCCTTTTGTTTAAGGTAAAATATTGGATTATCGGGTTTTTCTTTCTGCTTATAATCTTTTTTGTCTGAAGGAACTTGTGTTCTTAAATACATGTCCTTTCTAATCTGTGAATTTTTAACAGCTATTTCTTCTGCTGTATCATAATCATTATAACCACTACTTATATCAATAACAGTTGTTCTGCCGGAGTCATGTTGTATGATATTACAGTCTCCTTCAAGTACGTTTAAAAAATGAATTGTCGCCATATTTTTTGTTTATCAATTTGATGTTGTGATGTCGGTTTTAGGCTTTCGCATAACGTTTATATATACTCCATAACGGCGGTTATTTCCATTATGTCTCTACGTCAACTTTATCTTTCCCAAAATTATCTTTTACTTTTAATTAATCAAATCATTTTTTCAATTAAATATAAAATAATTTCAAATTTTCTTTGTTGGCAATACAATTGATCGGCATAATTATCCTGATCAATCCTATCAGTTTGTTTTTCTTGATTCTCCCCAAGAACCTGTGGGTGAATCTTTCTTTTTGTGGGTGTAAGAATGGGAAGTGTTTGTTTTTCGGATGGGTTCAATCTCTATTAGAAGTCGCTCACCGTTAGGAGCAATCAGGGAAGCATCATTGATGCCTGGGGTATTTATTAAATCTGAAACTGGATAAGCATTCATTATTTTAGAATCAAACTGCCTGAGTAGTTTTAACACCTGGGATAAGGACTTGTCAGGTTTGATCCTATCTTTTTCATAGCCTGGCTGGAGAATTACCGGCATACGCTTAACGCCTAATTTCTGAAGCATGGCATTGGCTGTTGTTGTAATAATTGTAAATGAGCTTACTATTTCCTTGGTTTCCGGGTTTAACCAATGGTCATATAGACCTGCAAAGGCAAAAGGTCTTACCTTATTTTGCAGGTATACCAGAAAAGGTTTTTTAGCAGCCGACCACTCAAAATAGGCATCCGCAATTACCAAACATCTTTGAATCTGGATAGGTTTCATAAATGCCTTCTTCATAAAAATTTGATTGGGTCCCTGATAGTTGGGATCATTGTTTTGGTTCTTGTCTCCTTCAGCCCTGGCATTGATTAGATCCATTGGCTTTTTTGCCCAATAAGGAGTTAGGCCAAATTGATAGGTCTGTAGCTCCTGAGGCTTTTCACTGGTAATCACATAGGTTAAATTACCCCGGATATATTATACGCGAGTTCAAGGATCTTGGTATAAGATGAAATGGCGACCCCAAGTCGGCTTTCAATCTTCTCCAGGCTACTAACCAAAATAAACTTACGACACATGACTATATTTTAAACAAGTTTATCGGCTGTAATATAATCACATTATCGCAGGAAGGTAACGTTTATTTTAATTGTTTTAAAATGCGCTCAAAGAGAGCAGCTCGTTTAAATATATGCGATTTTTTTACTTTGCAAAACACTGCAATAGAACACTTTTTTGATGCTCCAAAAAGATGTGGTTACGGTATCTTGGACAGTTTTTCCGGTAAAGTCGAAGCCATTGTTGATAGCTACTGGAAAGGTGTCTACACGATGCATGCTATGCCATAGAATGTGGCCAATCTTTCTTTCGCCAACCAAAGAAAATAAAAACTTGAGGTCAAATTAGAAGTTGAAACGGTTTGGTTAAAAATAGACCAAATAGCTGATCTGTTTCAAAAGTTTCTTTCAACGATAAACGAACATGTATTAATTGTTTTTGAAGAGAAAGAACTGAATGAAAATGTATCGAAGAGAAAGATTTGAATTTTAGATTTTTCTCTTCGATAAAGTATCAAAACGTTAAACTCTTTCTCCCGACCTACCTAGTATCGACTTTTTTTTTCTCATATCCCATAGATGTTTGATTCGATGGGGCGAAGGTCCTACTCTCACTCAATTTACTCACCAAATTTATTTACGCATTCCGGAAAAGTCAAGGGTGGCTTTTCCATCCGCACTTTCCACCAACGCCACGC
>JBBQMQ010000215.1:0-7296 GCA_038329115.1 Bacteroidales bacterium | reverse complement strand
AATACTGAGGCCACTGCATCAAAAACCAATGTAGGTTTTGGAGAAACTGTCGATTTTACAAGTACCTCTATAAAAGCTGTAACTACCAACTGGACATTTGCCGGAGGTAGCCCATCTACATCTGTCAATACTAATGTTACTGTAAAGTATAATACACCTGGTACCTACGTTGCTCAACTTGTAGTTAAGTATATTGACAACACAACACAGACCATAAAGTTTAGCATTGTTGTTAAGGGTATTGATGCTGCGCTTCCTTATAGCGCAACAGCCGTTGCTATTCCAGGTACTTTTGAAGCCGAAAATTATGACAAAGGAGGAGAAGGAATTGCGTATCATGACAATGAAACTGAAAACCTTGCTGTTACCAGCGGAAGTGCGCGATATAGAACCGATGATGGTGTTGATGTTGAAATAGGTACGGCAACAAAAATTGGCTATACCAATGCAGGCGAATGGGTAAATTATGCTGTAAACGTTGCCAATGACGGTCCTTATGACTTTGAGTTTAGAGTAGCTACAGCTAATGCTACTGGAGGAAAATCGGTAAAACTTCAGTCTGTAAATATAAACACGGGAGTGGTAACTGATTTGGGTCAAACGGGTGATTACTCTTATACAGGAGGCAAAAATACCTTTGTAAGTAAAACAATAACAGGAATTACATTGGCTAAAGGTCTGAATACTTTGCGTTTGTATTTTACTGGATCAAATACCAACATTGATAAGGTTAATGTTATAGTAAGTTTACCACCAGCTCCAATTGATGGTTTGGGTATTTATACTGAAAAAAGTATTGCGAGTACTAATGCTGGAATTGCACCACCAGTAAACAATGGTAATTTTTCGATTACAACTGTTACTACAAATACCAATAATGGTAGTAAATGCTTGTTTTATCATTATGATCCAACAGGGAATGGTAATCTTCAGGTTGGTTTTGCATTATCAAATATGGATTTAACTACTTCTCCTTATAATGCATCTGCTTTTGGTTATTTGAATATTGCTGTTAAATCAACTACGGCAAGAAACGTAAGAATTCGTTTGAATACTAATTCAGGAAATTTTTGGGTAACTTTGAAACCAGCAACACCAGCTTATGGAATGCTTTGGGATGGATTTTGGCATGAATTAGTGATTCCTTTTTCTGATATATTATTAAATGGTACAGGAGCTAGTCTATCAGCCACATCAGCAGGACTGTCGAGTATAAAACAATTTACAATAAGAACAGATGACAGTGATTATACCACTACTCCTGATTCTTTTGATTATTATATTGATGATGTTTATTTTACCAAAAAATAAATCTCAGATACTCTATTTGTGATTTTAAAAAACCGTGAGGAATAGTTCTTCACGGTTTTTTAACAATTAAAAAAGAATAAACACTTACAAAAATACTTATAATGAAAAGTACAAAAGCCATTATGGGAATGTTTGCGCTATTATTGGTCGTTCATGTAAACGCTCAGCAAAAAGCATATTTAGATCGAAAGAAAACCATAGAAGAGCGCATTACCTTGTTAATGAATCAAATGACGCTCGAAGAAAAAGTGGGGCAAATGAATCAGTACAACTGGTCTTGGGACGTTACTGGACCAGCACCAAAAGGAGGTATTTCAAAATTGAAGTTTGATCATCTTCGGAAAGGCTGGGTTGGTTCCTTATTAAGTGTTCGTGGAGCAAAAGAAGTTCGTGCTGTTCAAAAAATTGCAGTTGAAGAAACACGATTAGGAATCCCTTTAATCATTGGGTTTGATGTAATTCATGGTTATAAAACCCTAAGTCCGATTCCATTAGCTGAAGCCGCTAGTTGGGATTTAGAGGCAATTAAGAAATCTGCAACAATTGCAGCTGCCGAAGCCTCAGCCTCTGGTATAAACTGGACATTTGCGCCAAATGTAGATGTAACACGTGACCCTCGATGGGGACGCGTTATGGAAGGTGCAGGGGAAGATCCTTATCTAGGAAGTAAAATAGCAATAGCGCGTGTTACAGGTTTTCAAGGTTCTAATTTAGCTGATAATAACACCATTGCGGCTTGTGCAAAACATTTTGCAGCCTATGGTTTTGTAGAGTCAGGGCGAGAATATAATGTTGTTGATATCAGTAATGCAACACTTTATAATATTGTTTTGCCTCCCTTCAAAGCCGCCAAAGAGGCAGGAATAAGAACAATGATGAATGCTTTTAATTTGTTAAACGGAATTCCAGCAACAGGAAATTCTTTTTTACAAAGAGATATCTTAAAAGACAAATGGCAATTTGATGGCTTTGTAGTTTCAGACTGGGCTTCAATTAAAGAAATGGTGAGTCATGGTTTTGCTAAAGACGGAGCTGAAGCTGTTGAGAAAGCGGTAAAAGCAGGTTCTGATATGGATATGGAATCCTATTTGTATGTTGAAGAGTTGGTGAAACTAGTTGACGATAAAAAAGTAAAAATTGAATTAATTGATGATGCTGTGCGAAGAATTCTTCGTGTTAAATTCGAATTAGGATTGTTTGATGATCCCTACAAATATTGTGATGAAGCTAGAGAAAAAGTCACGATTGGAAGTCAAGCGAATAATGCGGGCGTTTTGGATATGGCCAAAAAATCGATTGTATTACTGAAAAACGCTCCCTCTGCTTTGGGGAAGGCTGGGGAAGGGATTCTTCCTTTAAAAAAGTCAGGGCAAAAAATTGCGCTTATTGGGGCTTTAGCAAATGATAAAACGAGTCCGTTGGGGAGTTGGAGAATTGCTGCAGATGACAATACCGCTGTTTCTGTGTTAGAAGGTATGCAAAAGTACAAAGGAAACCAGCTGATTTATGAAAAAGGGACAGATGTAGCCATCGGTAAGACTACTTTTGTAAAAGAATTAGCAATCAATACAACTGATAAAAGCGGATTTGAAGCAGCTATACATGTAGCTCAAAATGCGGATGTTGTGGTAATGGTTCTAGGAGAGCACGGTTTTCAAAGCGGTGAAGGTAGGAGTAGAACCAATTTAGATTTACCAGGCAATCAACAAGAATTATTGGAGGCTATTTTTAAAGTAAATAAGAATATTGTATTGGTTTTAAATAATGGAAGGCCTTTAACGATCCCATGGGCAAGCGAAAATATTCCGGCAATTGTAGAAGCGTGGCAATTGGGTACGCAATCAGGAAATGCAATTGCTGAGGTGCTTTATGGAGACTACAATCCAAGTGGAAAATTGCCCATATCATTTCCTAGAAACGTAGGGCAAATTCCAATTTATTATAACAATTTCAGTACAGGTAGACCCGTAGATTCCGAAAGTAATGTTTTTTGGTCCCATTATTCAGATGTAGAAAAAACACCTTTATATGCTTTTGGTTATGGTTTAAGTTATACTTCTTTTGTATATACTAATCTAAATATTAACAAAGCTATTTTTGAAAAAGGCGAACCTGTTAAAGTCTCTGTAACAGTTGCTAACACTGGGAAATATGATGGAAAAGAAGTAGTTCAATTGTACATCAGGGATCTGAGTGGAAGTTTGGCAAGGCCTATAAAAGAATTAAAAGGATTCGAATTGGTTGATCTAAAAATAGGAGAAACCAAAACAATTAGTTTTAGTTTGACTAATGCTGAATTGGGTTTTTATGACAATAATGGGAATTATTTAGTTGAACCAGGGATGTTTAAGGTATTTGTAGGGACTAACTCCAATGAGGTATTGGAAAGTGAATTTGAATTAAAATAATAAATTGGTTTTGTTTTGTTTGAAGAAGGAGCTGTCTGATTTTGTTAGACAGCTTTTTTTTAGGCTTAAAAGTTAGATTTTTTACTTTATTAAATGCCTTATAAGAGACGAATAAACCCTTTTATACGCATGTTTGAGATCTAAAAAACAGGTAGAATTATCAATCTTTGAATTAGTAACCTGAGTGCGATTATTGGTTGTTTTATTTTATATAAGTCAGGGTTATTCTGCAAGGTTTTAAATCCTTATAGGTAATATAATCCTTGAAATTGACACCTACAAGGACAAAAAAAAGACCTTACAGGAAAATATACTAATTGCAAAATATTGTTTTTCAATTAATTATGTATAGCAGGTAATCGAACTCAGGTTAGCAATAAAATCAAAATTTTAAATCGATAAAGGTGAAAAGAAAGTTTGTAAATTCAGGTAAAATTATTGTTTGCAATATTTTAGTGTTAATTGCTTTTGGGAATATGGATGTGTTGGCGCAAGATAGTTTGAATAGAAAAGCGTCTATGTCCCAAGTGGATGAAGGTTTTTATAAAATAATGGCAAGAAAAAATGCCGACGACCCTATTTGGCAACAATACACCGCAAAAACTATAGATAAGTTAGCCGGTTTTAATTACACGAAAGATTCAGAAACGGATCAATATGGTGGTTGGAATACTTTTAAAGTTAAGGCTACGGGCTTTTTTAGAACAGAAAAAATAGACAATCGTTGGTGGATAATAGACCCAGATGGGAAACCATTTATTCATAAAGGCGTAGCTGTTTTAAATCCAGGTTCGTCTGAAAACCAACAAAAAGCCTTAGAAGCAAAATACGGAAATAAGGTCAATTGGATTTCAAAAGAAACTGCTTTTTTAAAAGAACAAGGTTTTAATGGAGCTGGAGCTTGGTCCAGTGTCGATTTGATAAGAGAGGAAAAAACTCCTTTGGTTTATACCGTAATTGTAAGTCCGATGGGAGCTTACAAATCGCAGCACCTGAAGAAATTTAATGGGGAGTATGAGAAAGCAGGCTGGCAAGGGTTTCGCTATGATTTGGCTATGGTTTTCGATGCCGAATTTGATCTTTATGTTGAGAAAGAGATTTCTAAAATTCAAAAATATAAAGACGACAAATTCTTATTGGGGTACTATACAGATAATGAATTGCCATGGGTTGATGATGCTTTAGACAGGCATTTGAATTATTTAGGTAAAGAAGAAGAAGGATACAAAGCAGCCAAAAAATGGTTGGAAGCTAGAAAAGGTAAAAACGCTACAATTGCAGACATTACGGATCAAGATAGACAGGAATTTACCGGCTTTTACTTTGAAACCTATATGAAAAAAGTAACTAAAGCCATTAAAAAATACGATAACAATCACCTGTATTTAGGATGTAGATTCAATCAAGAGTTGGACGAATTGGATAACCCAAAAATATTTGAAGTAGCTGGAAAATATATGGATGTCATCTCAATTAATCATTATAGAAAATGGGAGCCGGTACAAGCTATAATGGACAATTGGGAAAAATGGTCTGGTAAACCATTCTTAATTACAGAATGGTATACCAAAGGGGAAGATTCAGGTTTGCCAAATAAGACAGGAGCAGGATGGAATGTACCAACACAAAAAGACAGAGGTTATTTCTATCAAAATTTTGTTATTGAACTTTTAAAAAGCAAAAGCTGTGTGGGATGGCATTGGTTTAAATACCAAGATAATGATCCAAATGACTTAACTACCGATTTTTCGAATAGAGATTCAAATAAAGGAATTATAGATAGTAATTACGACCATTATAGCCCTTTGATTGAAAATATGAAGCTGATTAATAACCATACCTATGAGCTTATTCAGTATTTAGATGCTAAAAAATAAGTTAAAGTAACGACCTGATATTCCTCAAGATGAAAAAAATATTTTTAACACTTACAGCCGTAGTTATTCCTTTTTTAACGGGAACAGCACAAATTAAAAATTCGATTTACAAGGACAAAAAAGCGCCTATTGAAGCACGCATCGAAAACCTACTAAGTTTAATGACTTTGGAGGAGAAAATCATGCAAATGAATCAATGGACGTATGGAAAAAATGCGAATCCAAACAACATTGGCGAAATAATGAAAGCTGCCAATCCCGAAATTGGTTCTTTATTGTATCGAAGTACCAATCCCGAATACCGCAATCAAATTCAGAAGAAAGCGATGACCGAAACAAGGTTGGGAATTCCAATTATTTTTGGTTTTGATGCCATTCATGGGTACCGAACCGTTTTTCCAATTCCGTTGGCGCAAGCTTGTTCTTGGAATACGGAATTGGTCAAACAATCCTGTGCTATTACCGCTAAGGAAAGTTGGTTGTCGGGTCTCGATTGGACTTTTTCTCCCATGCTTGATGTCGCTAGAGATGCCCGTTGGGGAAGAGTTTCAGAAGGGTACGGAGAAGACACCTATGCCAATTCTGCTTTTGCAGTAGCTGCAGTGCAAGGCTATCAAGGCGAAAACTTAGCCGATAAATACACCATTGCCGCTTGTTTGAAACATTACATTGGGTATAGCTTATCCGAAGGAGGAAGAGATTATCATTATAGTGATATTTCAAATCAAACCCTATGGGAAACTTTTATGCCACCGTTCGAAGCTGGAATAAAGGCTGGGGCAGCAACAGTAATGTGTGGTTTTAATGATATATCAGGAGTTCCAGCTTCGGCCAATCATTATACATTGACAGAGATTTTGAAAAAAAAATGGGGACATCAAGGATTTGTAATATCCGATTGGGGTTCGATTCGCAATTTAGTAGAGCAGTCTGTAGCCAAAGATTTAAAAGAAGCCGCCACCAAATCGGTTCTTGCAGGAGTCGAAATGGATATGGTGGATAATGCTTATTTGGACTACTTACCGCAATTGGTAAAAGAAGGAAAAGTACCAATGGCTACAATTGACGAAGCGGTAAGAAGAATAATAAGGGTAAAAATGAAATTGGGACTTTTTGAGAATCCGTATGTAGATGTGGTTCCAGAGAAAAAGCGCTACTTATTGCCCGAATATTTAAAAGTAGCCGAAGAACTAGCGGCTGAATCGATGGTTTTGTTGAAGAATGAAAAACAAACGTTACCGATAACCGACAAGTATAAAAAATTGGCAATTATTGGTCCAATGGTGAAAGATTCTGTTCATATCATGGGATTCTGGGAAGGAATGGGAAGTCCAGAAGATGTAGAAACCATTTATGAAGGATTGCAAAAAGAATTTAAAAACAAAGCCACTTTAAATTATGCTTTGGGATGTGATTTTGAAGGAGACAACAAAAGTGGTTTTGCAGAGGCTTTGGCAGCAGCCGAGAAATCCGATGCAGTAGTGGTGTTTTTGGGAGAGAAAAGAAATTGGAGTGGAGAGAATGGTTCGCGTTCTACCATTGCCTTGCCAAAAATTCAGGAGGAATTGGTAGCTGAACTTCAAAAAGCGGGTAAACCTATTATTTTGATGCTTTCGAGTGGCAGACCTTTAGAATTAATTCGTTTAAATGAAATGGCCGATGCTATAGTCGAAATATGGCAGCCAGGAACTGTAGCCGGT
>JBBQMQ010000214.1:0-7326 GCA_038329115.1 Bacteroidales bacterium | reverse complement strand
GGTTTGTGATGGCGGGATGCAAGCGCGGTGTGGGCGGGAAATTGGCCAAGCGGCGAGGAGGGCGCGTTGTTTTGACAGCGCCGCCGGCTTTTGCCGGGCTGCCTTGGCGAAGCTCCGACATGTTTAGTAGTTTTTCCATTCACGAAAACTTTTCGTGAAAAAGTTTTATCGTTTCCACCAGTTAGAACGTAGTAGTAATAACGCTTTCCGTAATTAAAGTTATTAAGATTAATACTTATTGTTTGTTCCTGAGCACTTTTATTTACCAGTACAATTCCGCTTTGTCCACTGGAAAGTGTGGAAGCATAAGTTGAAATACTATCTGCCCGAGCTCCTTTAACAATCGAGCTAACCATATTGTCCCCAAAATATTTCTGAAAATAATACATATAAAAAAACGGTGCTCGTGGATAATGATTTGGGACTCCATCATCGCCATTGGCAAATAAACCGTGGCTGTTGCCGTTTTTCCATCCATTCAGATAATCCCAACGTGTTGCCATTCCAAAATTATGTTTAATCATTTCGCCTAAAATCAAAGCTGCACATATTCCGTTAATGTATGAAACCTGTTGTGCAGCTCCTTTAGGATTGATATTCCATTCGGTCATAGCAATCGGCATAGGATTCAGTCCAATAATTTTCAATTGATCATTCAATAAATTTGTTGCTTCTGTAATTCCCTCACTTGGTGCGTTCAAAATACTATTAATTTTAGTTTCTTCATGTCCAGCAAAGTAACAATGAGCAATTAGATAATCGGCTTTGGAAGCAGCTTGTGGCAATACACCCATGTTCCATTTTTTGGAAACTTCACCCACAAAATGAGTATTGCTGGTATAAACCACAATACCTATTTTTATGTCATTCCCTACTTCTTTGGCAGCTTTACGCATTGAATCAATAAACACCTGGCAATGCTTTCCGTACAATTCTCCCGAAATGGTTTCGGGTTGACCATCTTTATTGAATTTTTTATCAATTTTGAAACCCATTTCCCATTTCCCGTAATTCTCATTTCCAACTTCCCAAAATCGGGTACGACCTGCATCATAGCGCACCCAATCGGCAGCTAAATGAGCCGCTTTTGCAACCGGATCGGCACTTGTTCCATACCTGGCGTACGCATAATTTACACAAATTGTTCCATTGGTTCTCGTTTTTGATCTCATGTAGTAATATGAATCTAAAGGCATGGATTTCGAATTTCTACTCATTCCTATTAATTTATCTGAAATTACGAAAGTGGCAGGAACATCTTCCAATTTGTCATTTTCAGTAAGGTTCCAAAAATACTCATTAGATAAATTCCCGCCCGGCCAACGGATAAGTTCTGAATTCAGGTTTCGAATATTTTGCATCATTTCAGCATCATCATCTATACCACCTGTCCACGCACCTGTATTATGCCCGAACATATACTTGCTCACACTGGCAATTACATTATTAGAATCAACAATGACAGTGTCAGTCGGTGCTGTTAAAGTTGGTTTTACATCAATGAACAATGTTGGATTTGCAACAACTTTTGGTTTCCAGTTATTGTAAAAACAATCGTTTCCTGTTAACTGACCGAAAACAAACACCTTCTGAACAAGAATCAGAATAGCAAAAATCAGAAATCTATTTTTATCAACCATTATCGTTGTGTATATTTATAAATCAACTTTTAATATTCATTTTGATGCCTGTAATCCGTATTGCGGTAATGGCTATTTTTCTTTAGAGGGATTTTTAAACCGTCCGTTTTTTCTAACCAATCGTTTAATGCATCTAGATGTTTTTTGATTTCAGGTTGAAGTTCCGGCTTTCCAATCAAGTTAAACATTTCATTCGGGTCATTTTGAATATCGTAAAATTCGTCTCTGTCCCATATTCCGTAATACTTAATGAATTTATATTTGTCGGTGCGAATTCCAAACATGGTTGGCGTCATTGGAAATTCAAATTCCCAGTAATATTCATAAAATATACGGTCGCGCCAATTCGATTCATCGCCTTTTAATAACGGAACGATGGAATATCCGGGCATATAATCCGGTTTTTTCAACCCTGCCATTGCAAGAAAAGTAGGTGCAACGTCCACATTCTGAACCATTTTCTTTATCACTTGTCCTCCCTTGAATAATTCAGGACAACGGACTAAGAAAGGAACTTTCACTGATTCTTCATAAAAATGGCGTTTATCAATCAAGCCGTGTTCACCCCAACTGAATCCATTGTCACCCATATAAATAATGAGTGTAGATTCATCTAATCCTTCTTTTTTAAGGTAATCCATCACTGCTCCAACACTTTCATCCACTCCTACTAATGTTTCGCAGTAATCCTGAACCATAGTGTTCATATCGCTGTTTTTATTGTACATAAAATCTACACCATGCCAGCTAATGCGTTGTTGAGCCACCCAATCCGGCCATTTTAAATCGCGGTAAGCACCTGTTTTAGTTTGATCAAAAGTCGGAGGAAGTTGATATACTTTGTCCCGATATATTCCTTTATGACGTTTGGCAGGCATAAATGGGGCATGAACTGCTTTGTGTGATAGATAAACGAAAAAAGGTTTTGATTTATCACGTTCTTTCAGAAATTTCAACGTATGTTCAGTCAGCAAGTCGGTAATATAGGTTGAGTCCTTGTAAGCAACCTGTTTTCCTTCAATGTTTAAAGTCGGATTATAATACATTCCCTGACCTTTAAAACTTTCCCAATGGTTGAAGCCGGGACGTGGCGCATCAGATTCGTCACCCATGTGCCATTTACCAAAAAATGCAGTTTGATAACCCGCTTGTTGTAAATATTGCGGAAAATACACCAAATTTCCAGGATCGGGAGCTACATTATCCACTATGGTATGGCAATGTGAATACATTCCGGTTAGAATCGACGCCCGGCTTGGCGAGCTCAATGAGGTCGTAACAAATGCATTAGGAAAGTAAGCACCTTCAAATGCAAGTCGATCCATATTCGGCGTTTTAAGCCATGGAACACGTCCGGTAAATCCAAAAAAATCATAACGATGGTCGTCAGTCAGAATGTAAATAATATTTCTGGGCTTCACCTTTTTATCTTTTTCTAATGTCTTAACATTAGTGGCACTTTTCTGTGCGAATAGAACTAAAGGAGTACTTAAAAGCGAAACTCCAAGAAGGATTTTTTGTTTATTAAACATAGATATTATTTTAGTGATTTTTATTTTAGTATTCCTTTTTCAACTCCGGTAAAAGTCATCTTCACAGGATTCAAAATGCCATCGGCATTGAAATAAATATGATCAATGCACACTACACGGTGACTTATTCCTTTATTTGGAATCGGGCGACGGTGATACACAATATACCAATCGTCAGTTCCGGGAATATTCAACATGGAATGGTGCCCGGCACCAGTTGCAATTGCTGAATCTTGTTGCAAAACCGTTCCTATCCGTTTGAAAGGTCCGAATGGAGAATCAGCAAAAGAATATGCAACCTGGTAATTGCTTTTTGCCCAATCGCCTTCCGACCACATCAAATAATATTTATTTTGGCGAAGAAACATAACCGAACCTTCCACATATCCATCGGGTGTAATTTCCTGAACCAATTTTCCGTCTTCAAAAGGAATTAATGCTTTGAAATCAGTAGTTAATTTAGCAATATTGCAATGTCCCCAACCGCCGTAAATTATATAAAACTGACCATCTTTATCTTTAAACACAAACTGATCAATGGGTTGTGCGAGATTGTACACTTTTTCAATCAGCGGTCTGCCCAGATAATCTGTATAAGGCCCTCCCGGTTGATCAGCAACACAAATTCCAATGCCTCCATACTGCGATTCAAAAGCACGTTTCGGTTTCCACCAAGGACTTTCGGGAACTTGAATATCGTTTGCACCAAAAAACAAAAAATATTTACCCTGATGTTGCACAAAAGCCGGAGCCCAAAGCGCTTTGCGAAGCCATTTTATGGTAGTGGTATCGATAATGCGGGGATGTTTTTCCCAGTTTACCAAATCTTTGGAAGAAAAAGCATCAAAATACACCCCTTGTTCAAAGCTTTTTGAAGTTGTAGGGAAAATCCAAAAGGTTTTACCTACCACAGCCACTTCCGGGTCAGCATAACATTCACCCGCGAAGAGCGGATTGTGCATTTTTGTAACAGGATATTGCTGAGCATAAGAACTGTTTGCCAGAAAAAGGAATAGAAGTGAATAAAATAAGTATTTCATAGTTATATTTGATAGCCAACACAAAAATACTTTTATAAATCAATACAAGAGTAGATAAACTATCAAAAAAAGTAGGCAAACTGTTTTTTAGATGCTTTTTAACTATAACAAACAAAAAAAAATCAGTTTGTTATTTTTGCAATCCATTTATTAAATTCTAAGTTTCATTTAGCATATAAATTGATCAGCCCCTATGTTTCTTGATGTGTCCCTTCGTCAGTGCTAAAAGGAAAACTCCTGCTTTCCATATTCAGCAACTGTAGCTTTTTACTGCGCAAATAAAGTTAATTGCAATAAATAAATTACATCACTAAACCAAAAAGACACAATTTCTTAAGCCTTTTTTTGAGTACGCCAGCCAAAGGCTGGCTTATAGCTTCGACATAGCGAAAGACGCTATGCCGAACATAGTACGCTATGTTTTATGCTGCGAAGGACAGAGATGGCACATATATTCATGAAAATAAGGATGTTGCTGCTTCAGAAACGAAAGAGGCGGAAAGTATCGAAATGGTTCCAAATCAAATCACTCAACGATTGATGGGTCGCTATAAAAATGTGATGAAAGCTAAGTTTGATGTTAGTAGTATGGAAAACGGACAGTTAGCCGGACTTTATATTTCGGCAAAAGAATTCAATAATATTGGAGTTAAAAAAGTAAATAATAAAATGGATCTGTTTTATTTAAGCATTTCTGTTTATAAAAACACATCTATATTATTGAAGGTTTAAGACTTAAACAAAACAAGGTTTGGCTTCAGGCTAAATTAGAAAACGACAAAGTGAATTTCTTTTATAGTATTGATTGAAAATAATATACACAACTTGGCGATGAATCACTTTAAAATTAGTATAATTTAAGCCAATAGTGTTGGTTTTTACACGAAAAACACGGTTGAAAAAGGTTTTGTTGATATCGACTGGTTTACTTACGATTACGATGGACCAAAAGGGGAAAAATAAAATTTAAACAAAACTAAAAGAACTTAACTATAATCACTAAATATATATTCATTATTCCAGTTTCGGCATAGCTAGACGCTATACCAAAGGAGGAAAACCTGAAACCATACTGAAAAGATCATTTAAATTATTTTCACGCAAAGTCGTAAAGTCGCAAAGTATTTTTATACTTATATTTATAAACTTTGCGGCTTTGCGTGAAAAATTACTAATTATTAATTGTTGTGTTATAGCGAGTTCTATTTTTTAATTATTTTTTGAGTAACTATTTGACCCGATGACGTAACTTTTATACAATATATTCCGGGGTTAAGATTAGCTACATCAATATCAACTACCTGATTGTTTGTTTTTGATGAATATACTTCTTTTCCATTGTAATTAAAAATTGAAATTTGAGCGGCACCTCCCTTGAGTTGTAAATTTAATTTATCGGCAACTGGATTAGGGTAAGCAAAGGCTTTTTCAACTACATTCGATTGTGGTATATTAATATCGCTAGTTTTAATAGTTTTAACTGGAAACGTACTATTTGCTGCATTTATTAGTGCAACACGTAGGTTATAATCAGTATATACTAAAGATGCTGAATTTGACCGTTCCAAAAACGTACTATTCCATTTGCCTGGAGTTTTTGTTCCATCATCCCACCATAAACAATGTATTTGTTTAAGTCCTGCTTCTCTAACATAAAAACTTGCATGTGCCTCTCTTGCAATTTCATCGTTTTTGTCGTTATTTGCAAATTCACCAAGAATTACAGCACGGCCTTTACTAATAAATGTATTGTAAAGCGGAATAAAAATTTTATTTCGAAGATCAGTCTGTTCTGCTGGTGTTCCCCAAGTTAATATTGCAGCATCATCTTCGCAAAAACCATAAGGATAATAAGCATGAACCGACACAATTATATGGCTGGCATCTTGTGGAAATGTCAATGCACTCAAATACTTTTGTCTCCAATTCGACCCGTAAGTCGGTATCATTATAAAGCGTGTTGCATTATTTTGTCCTGTACCTCTAATTGTAGCAACTGCAGCGAGATTATATTTATTAACTAATTCTATACCTTGTGTTTCATTTGCAAAACCTCCCGGTTCATTTAATGTTTCGAAAATCAAATGATCGCCATAGGATTGAAATTTAGTTGCAATTTGTTTCCAAACCAAGTTAATTCTAGTAGTAATTTGATTTTGATCAGCATAAGCAGTTGTGGGTAATGTCCATGCGTTTTCGTGATGCATATTTATTATTACATACAAACCACGATTAAATGCATAATCAACAACTGTTTGAACTCGATTGAGCCAAGCAGGATCAATTGTATAAGTAGGACCATTACCTGTGTGTTGATACCAGGTTACAGGAATACGAACCGATTTAAAACCCATGAGTTGCGCTCTGTTTAACATGGCATCAGTTGTATAATCATTTCCCCAAAAAGTTTCGCTAACGAGCCCCGCACTTGCAGCAGCGTCGTGACTATCCAATGTATTACCCAAATTCCAACCGACTCCCATTTCAGATACAAGTTGTAACGAAGTTATGTTACGCATAATTGTGTTGTTGGGTGCTGCTGAAAGAAAACAGAAAGTAAATAAACTGAAAAACAAAAAACAAGACCTAATTATGTTTTTGAAATTCACTCTAAAATATATGTTAAATAAGCAATGTTTAGTTTTCATAAACTGGTGTTTTTAAATGTTAAATATAAATGGTTTAAAAATAAATTACTGAAAATATTTAAGACGGATTAAAAAAATTACAGAGATGAGATTTAATTTATGCTATTGGTGGAGCATTAATAAAAATATTATTTATTAGATTTAAAAATATTATTAAATAATTTATTTTTCGCATTTGGTTATTAACGAATAATAGTTTAAATATATTTTTCATATAATTTTTCTTTCATTGATTATACAATTATCACCAACCTACATTTTGAACTAAAAGTCCGTTCGAAAGTGTTATCTGGTCATTTGGAATTTGTTGAAAACCTCGGGTAGCTATAATCTGAGCTTGGAACTGAGCTGCTGTTGGTTTTACGCCTCCATTATCAAAAAACGAAACTGTAGTGTTGTTTGCTATTGTAGCCGCAGCAGTTGATAATCCCTGACGTAATAGATCCCAATAGCGAATACCTTCTCC
>JBBQMQ010000213.1:0-7399 GCA_038329115.1 Bacteroidales bacterium | reverse complement strand
GGTTCATTGAAATTTAAATCCATCAAACGTTTCATTATTGACGAAGTGGATGAAATGCTGAATCTTGGTTTTCGTCCACAGTTGGTTCGCATCATCGATTTGCTGCCACCCAAACGTCAGAATCTGATGTTTTCGGCCACCATTTCAGAAGAATTAAAAGACCTGGTTCATGATTTCTTTGTTGAACCACTTGAAATAGAAGCTGCTCCCACCGGAACTCCGCTTGAAAACATCAAACAAATTGGCTTCAAAATTCCCAATTTTTATACTAAAGTAAATATGTTGGAATTCCTGTTGAACAATCAACCTGAATTTTCAAAGGTATTGGTATTTACTTCTACCAAAAAACTTGCGGATGCTTTATATGACGAAATTGCACATAAATTTCCCGAACAATTTGGGTTGATTCATTCCAATAAAAGCCAGAATAACCGATTCGAATCCATGCGCGGTTTTAAGGAAAGTGAATACCGGGTGCTGATTGCCACAGACATTGTTGCCCGAGGTTTGGACATTTCGGATGTGTCACATGTTGTGAATTTTGACGTGCCGGATGAAGCTGAAAACTATATGCACCGTATCGGCCGTACCGGTCGTGCCGACAAGAAAGGAGTGGCACTGACATTTATCACCAAAGCCGACAAAGAAAGTCGTGAAGCGATTGAAGCATTGATGAACAGAAAAATTCCAATGAGTGCCATGCCGCCTGAAGTGGAAATTTCAAAAGAATTGACTTTGGATGAAATGCCGGTTGTAGCCATGAAAAATACCTTGGTAAAAATTCCTAAGAAAGAAGAAGGTGGCGAAGCATTTCATGAAAAGAAAGACAAGAACAAAAAAGTAAACATGAAAGTGCGCCGTGCCGCAGCCATGAAAATTAAATACAAAAAACCCAAAACAAGAGGACAAAAAAGTAAATAGTTGGTAGTCGCTAGTTGATAGTAAAAATCGGGTAGGTAGTGGCCCCGACATACTAAAAGATGCTTCAGTTAAAATCTGAAGCATCTTTTTTGAATTCTATTGGTGTTCGGGTCTTAGCAAATCATTTACTGTCTTTACCGGATTAAAGGTTTCAATAGGAACTTCTACAAAAACTGTATTCCAATCGCTCATGGCACCATTCCAGAGTCCCGGAAGTTCAAGTGCTTTTAATTCCTTACCATTCTTCGATTTAGATGAAATAAAACCGGTATTTTTGTCAACATAGTTCAATAAGTTGAACTTTTCTCCTTTATAATTCCGAACCGCACAAACCAAATCAACCGGATTAAAATGTGTGGATTGTTGCATTTTAAGTTTATCTTCAGCGTTGTTCATATCAATCTGAGAACTTTCAAGAATTTGTGGCGATATTGTTCCATCCGAGTTTACCGTTAAAAATGGTCCACCACCGGGTTCACCTACATTTTTCACCATTCCACAAACCCTGATTGGACGGTTCAACTTCTCAAATAAATATTTTTTTAGTTCATCTTTTGAAAATGAATGAATTGCAGGGTTTTGATTATTTAATTTAGCTTTGCAAAACTCATTTATTTCCATCAATTTTGAATCTAAAATTGCACTATTTTCCAATTCTTTCAAATAAGTAAAACATTGTTGCTGAAGCTGAACAAGCATACCAGCAATGACTTTTTTGTAAATAACAGTTGTATTTTTCAGTGAATCAGGCACAACATTATCTATATTTTTAATAAAAACCACATCGCCATGCAAATCGTTCAAATTTTCAATCAAAGCTCCATGGCCACCGGGACGAAAAACCAATTCACAATTATCGCGAAACGGTTCGTTATTTTCATCAGCAGCAATCGTATCTGTCGAAGGTTTTTGTTCAGAAAAACTAATGCTGAATTTTACATTAAACTGATTTTCAAATGATTCCTTTGATATTGTGAATTGTTTTTCGAACAATAGTCTGTGTTCTTTTGAAACTGTAAAATGAATATTAACCTCATTCGCAGCATTGGCAGCATATAGAGCTCCTTCAACCAAATGCTCCTCCATAGGCGTTCTGTTTTCAGTCTTATAACCATGAAATTTCAGCAATCCCTTTGGAAGTGAGCCATAATTCAAACCATTCTCCAACAACAAATTAGCCACAACTGGTTTATATTGTTTTAAAACAAGCAGCTCTGATATGGTCTTATTTCCATTTTTCAAACAACAATCATTCAACTCTTTGTAAAATGCAAATTTCTCTATTTCATTGAAAAATTTAGATTCAAAAGAATTTAATATTTCTGAATTCTCTTTATCCAAAAATTCAAAAAGGTCTTTAAACATTCGGCTTGCAGCTCCCGAAGCAGGAACAAATTTAAGAATTGATGCAGAAGTTTTGAGGTATTTGTCCCAGAAAACCAACAAGTTTGCCTTTTCTGATTCTGAAACCTGAACAATTCCATTTCCCGGCTCGGCAGCAGCCTGAATTTTTAAATACGGAAATCCTTTTTTGAATGAATTAAGCTGCTCCTCAATCTGAACATTTGAGATTCCTCTCTTTTTTAAACTTGTTTCGTCGGTTGACTTTATCATAATTAATTCTTTTAATATTGAAATTTATTTTTCTCCTAATTGCTTTTTCAAAATAGTGATGTCATTTTTACGATTATTCAACTCTATTATGTAATCTGACAAACGGCTAAAAGAATTAAAATCGGCAAAATTGAGCTTCCCAAAAGAATAATATGCAACAGTGGCATATTCTATTGCTTTATCCAGATTGCCTGAAATTTCATAAGCAATGGCAATATTATTTGCCGCCTGAGCCTGAATCCACGGGCTTCTTGTCTTTTCAAATACTTTTTCCCAACTGGAAATTGCAGAATTCCAGTTTTTCACGTAGACCGAATCCAGTCCAAGCTTCATATATTTATTACCTGAATTAAAAAAATACCGATCCACTTTGTCCCAATATGGAATAAACCTATCAACTGTTTTATGACCTACATTTAAAGCACCATCTATCAATGCATCAGCTCTTTTAGGCAAATCATTCATAACATTTTTTCTCACATACGATTCTGATTCCCAATAAGCAGTATCTTTAAACTGAACAGACGTAACTTTATCGTTATTCAAATAATATATACTCCAGGTTGTTTCAAATTTCAATTCCAACGCTGCCAGATAAGAACTTGTCTCTGTCAGATAATATTCCGACAAATCGTCATCTACCTTTATTTTATCGAGCGATAAAATTACATTAGAATTATGAGATTGACATAAATTTTTTACACTATAGCTATCTAAAGGAGTTACTTTACCAAAATTTGAATCTGCATTTATTGAATTCTGTTCAAGTTTTACAGTCGAAAAGAAATCTTTTCCATCAATATCTTCAGTTAATGCACTTATACAAAAAATGGCAAGACTATCTGTTGCTAAAGCAATCTTTTTAGGGTCTTTATTCAACATTGATGTAGTATGACCAATATTTGCAGGTTGAGTAACAGTATTATTGACTATCAACAAATCATTGGCATCGGACGCAAACACAACTTTTGCCGGACGCAAAACATCCAGTGTAGTGTACATCAAACTCGTACAAGATGAAAGGAAAACAATTCCAAAAACCAAAAAAATGAATTTTAGTCTATACGTTTTCATGTTCTTGTGAAAAAAAAAAGCAATTCTTTATTAAAATATTTATAAATCCAGCATTAATCCATCGTAAGCCAACTGGATATGATCAGGCAATAATCGGTTTACCTCCTCATGAAGTCCCATATCGTGACTCATGTGAGTAAAATAGGTTTCCTGTGCTCCTATCCTTTTCGCCATAACAAGTGCTTCCGATAGCGATAAATGTGCAATATGGCTCGCTGGACGCAAAGCATTAATTATTAAAACTTTCAAATTCTGAAGCTGCTTAATTGAGTCTTCTTCAATTGTTTTGACATCAGTCAAATAAGCAATATCTCCAATTCTAAAACCCAAAATAGGAAGTTTAGCATGCATTATCCGTATTGGATTTATTTTTATATTCTCAATATAAAATTCCTCTACTCCAATTTCGTTCAGATTTATCACTGGAACTCCCGGGTATTTGTTTTCAGCAAAACAATAAGGCATATTTTGTTTAATTGTTTGCAAAACCCGCTTTTCACCATACACTTGAGCATCACCCAATGGTCGTATATCGTCCAGACCTCCGATATGATCATAATGTTCATGAGTAATCAAAATGCCATTTAAATGGTTGACTTTATTCCGTAACAATTGTTGACGTAAATCCGGTCCACAATCAATTATTAGCTGAGTAGTTCCCTCAGTTATCATAACCGAAGATCGTAATCGGCTATCCTTCAAATCATTCGAGGCACATACGCTACAATTACAACCAATTTGGGGAACTCCTGTTGAAGTTCCTGTTCCCAAAAAATGAAGATTCATTTTCTTTTATATTTACAAATCATTTTTTTCCTATTTCTCGGATCAAATTTTCATTCGAATCCTCCATTCCTGTGGATATAAATTATTGCATCTGTTTCCAACATTTTTCACCCAACCAAGGGCAATATTTTTATAACATATTAATAGATAACCACGTTTTTCATCCGGTAACTGGATTGCTTCATTTTTAAGAAATGAAATTGCAGTCCGGTAATCTACTTCAACGCTTTCGCAGGTATTTCTGTTTATTTTTTTCGATAATGCAAAAGCAGTTGCCGGAATAAAGTCGCGGCCTTTCACTTCACCCAGCAAAATTCCTGAATGCATCGGATTTAATATCCTATTTAATAATAAAAAATCATTAAGTTTTTCTTTGTCATAAGCTTTTATCCGATTATCATCATTCAGAATTACCCAACGATCTGGTTCAAGCAATGTAAACGGTTTAATAAAATCGATATCCAACTGTTTTATTGTCTTTCTTTCGGTTTTGGTTTTTGAACTTCTGTTTTGTAACGATGTTTTTCTTAAAACCGATAAGAAAAAACCTTCACCCTTAATTTTATGAGGATAAAACCTGTAACCAAAGTCACTTGTTACAATATTATTATTTCCTTGCAAATCTATTTTAAGCACTTCAGCACCCAATTCTTCACAAATCCATTTTACATTTTCTTCGTTTTCTTCTCTGTTAAAAGTACATGTACTATAAACTAAAACTCCATCCATTTTTAAAGTATCCCAAACATCCAAAAGAATTTGACGTTGTCTGGTTGCGCATAAAACTACATTTCTAAGTGACCATTCCTTGATTGCGTTAGCATCTTTCCGGAACATACCTTCACCGGAACATGGTGCATCAATAACAACAACATCAAAGAAACCGGGAAGATTAGCAAAATCCTTAGGCTCATTATTTGTCACAATTATGTTAGGATTTCCCCATTTAATGACGTTTTCAGCTAAAATATAAGCGCGCGATCTGATAATTTCATTACAAACCAATAAACTCTTTTCAGATAGTGTTTGTGACAATAATGTAGATTTACCTCCCGGTGCCGCACACAAATCCAAAACATTGTTTGCATTTACAAAATACTGTTTTACTGCCTGATACAAAAACATTGAACTGGCTTCCTGCACGTAATAAACACCTCCATGGAAAAGAGGATCGGCAGTAAATAGTGGACGCTCCTTCAGATAATAACCCTGTTCACACCAGGCAACTTTATCTTCTGACGGCAAATAGTTCATTTTATTATTAGTCCGAATACTTATTGGTGCAGCTTTTTCAAGAGCTTTTTCAAGTTCATAAAATTCTTCGCCCAGCAATTCTTTTGTTCTATTTACAAATGCTTCGGGTAATAACATATTAAAAGTAGTCAATTTGAAATGCAAAAATAAGCATTTTTCGAGTGGAAAAACAGATTGAATACAACAAAAAATATATATTTATTGTTGTAAAGATTTTACAATTTTCTGAATCACTTCCGCATATTCAGTATCTGACAGATATACTTTCTGAGGATTCATTTCAAATATACCTCCAAACTCAAATCCATTCTCATATTTTGGAACCAAGTGAAAATGTAAATGAGGTAATTTATCTGAATATGCTCCGTAATTTATTTTGGTAGGAGAAAATGCTTTTTGAATAGCCGATGCCACCCGGCACACATCTAAAATGAACAAATTCCGGTCGGTTTCAGAAAGTTCGAAGAGTTCATTTACATGATCTTTATATGCAACAACACATCTCCCTGGATGACTTTGTTCTTTAAATAAAAAAAGTGTAGACGCTTTTAAATCACAAATTTCAATCATTAAACTTCTTTGTAGCTCATTTCGTTGACAATACAGACATTCTGAATTATTTATCGTCATATTTTTTTAATTTATCTTACCAATTAATCAAAAAAAAGAAAGCAGTGACAAATAATTTCACTGCTTTCTGAATATTTTTGTTATGCTTTTTGTTCCTGTAAAATTTTATTTGCTAAATCAAGAATAATTGTATCATCTAACATTACTAAACCACCATCCGGTCCAGGTTCAATATGAACACCGCAACTTTTCCCATCTTTGTAATCGTGTCCTCCGAAATAATTACGTACTGTTTCTTTTTCCAGACCAAGTTCTTCAGCGATCTTGGTCATACTACCACTTGGAAGCGCATCTTTCAATCTACGTAGTTCGTTGAATGTTATCGTTTTTGTCATGACATAATGTATTAGAATTGTTTTTAAAATATGATTTCTAAAGTGCAATAAACGTAGTGTTTTCTTTTGAAATAACAAAATTTTTCAGAAAGTTTTTTTTACTGAAAATTCACTTTTGTAATTAATTAATTATAAATATTTGATATACAAACTTTTCCGTTTTTGTAAAATTTATTTTTTAAAAACTATTAATATAGTTTCTTTGAAATTTAAGTTCATTTAATTTTGTTAAGTAGAACTTAGTTATGAAGTTAAATTATTTATTTTCTTATGGATAATGAATTGTGTATGATTCAATTCCAAAACTTATAAGTAACTGAGATTTATTATTGATATATTCGTTAATTATTTTTACTCCTTTCTTTATTTTGACCCCCAAACCCCCAAATCTACTCTTTATACACATCTTTTAAGCGAGAAAGATTTGAGATAAAAAGTATTTTTTGAACGCTATGACGCTAAGGCGGTAAGCCGCAAATGGAACAATCCGAGAAGCGGATGAAAAAATTCACTGGTTTTTCTTTGTTCATCTCGACAATGAACGATTAATAACTGCTATTTGAAGCAAATCCATTGCGTCGTCGTGTCTTTGAGCCTTTGCGTACAAAATATCAATATTTGTGTATAAAGAGTAGACCCCAAAATGGGGGCTTAAGAGTGAGGCTTAAAAGTGATTTTGATATTCAGATATTTAATCGAATGCGTCTTAAAGCCCCCATTTGGGGGTTTTGGGGGTCAGATACAAAACATATCATTAAATACTATTTATTACTTAAGTATTGGCA
>JBBQMQ010000212.1:0-7407 GCA_038329115.1 Bacteroidales bacterium | reverse complement strand
GGATTTTCAGATAGACTTAATTCAGTACAAGATGATATTATAATTGAAGTTAGGACGGAAAGACAAGGCAGTATTAAAGCTTTTGCTTTTGATGCTATGACCCACTTAGCGGGGGTAAAGACTGCTGTTAGAAAAATTAGGATAAAGGGTAAAAATGCATCAAATAATGATATTACAATAGATACAGAATTTATTGTAAAAAAAGAATATGTTGAAACTCAAATGAATGAAGATACAGGAGAGATTATTACCTCTGATATTTTATTTGAAATGGTTGAATTAGCCAAAACATTTTAGGAATTATGTACAGAGAGTTTATTCTTTTAATCATAGACTATTTTAAGACTTTAAGATGGAAAACATTTACGTATGAGTGGGTAATTCCAATATTAATTGGATTAGGAGCTTTTTCTGTAACAATAACAAAATATTTACAAATAAATTATTTGGTGTTTGTCAGCAGCTCTATCAATTTACTAGGGGTTCTACTTGGATTTTCCATAATGGTGATAACAGTGCTTACAACAAGTAATAATAAGAATATTGAAAACATCAAGAAGATTCAAACCGAATACATTCTTTATGATAAAAATATCTCTTTATATAGGTTATTGCTCATAAATTACTCTTATCTGATTATTGCAGAAGCCATTGGATTGACAAATTATTTTATTGTATTATTATTTGTTGATCATTGCTCTCATTTAATAAAGCTTTTATTCTTTAGTTTTTTCACAAGTATGGTTATTCATATCCTTTTATTGACAATTAGAAATATTACAGATTTCTACTTGATTATTACAAAAGAAGAAAATAATTAAAAGAAGCAAATTGCTATTATTTATATACATTATTAATACTTATAAAAAATGAACATGAATTATTTATTAGTTGGAGGCGCATACTCAGTAGGTAAAAGTGAAAGTATTTATAGATTAACTCAATATTTACTTACAAAGGGTTTTGAAATGGTCAATGTTGATAAAGAAACCGAGATTAAAGCTGGTAGAGATTTTAAGGCGATACTTGAAGGTAAAAATACAAAGAGTAAAACTGTTCGCATTTTAATAAATACAGCGACAGATACTCCTGAAATTATTGAAAATTTAAAGCTATTTAGAGATGAAAATTTGCCTGTAGACATTATGATTAGTTCTATTAGGGATAATGATTTTTGGCCTCGAAAGAGCTTTTTTAATATATTAAATTTAGACTGTAAGTCGGAAAATATTATCGAAGTGCCATTGGGGAAAATTACCAGACGTGGAAATAATTTCGATGTTGCATTGGAATGGTATCAAACAAAAATTGATGAATTATTAATAAGATTACTTTATAATGAACCGTTCAATATTTGATTAAAATTAATAAAATAATTATTATTAATCACTTGCAGCACTAGTCTTTAATTTAGTTAATTCACCTAATAACAAGTGCTAATTAACTGAAATATCAATCAATACACCCCATGAAAAAAACAACTACTTCATCCCTTATTCGAAACCTTACGATACTGATTTTATTGGTATCGTTCTTCGGCTGTGCCACCATTTCGTCGTTCGACCAATATGCCTACACGCAAACTACCTCGTTGAAAGTGGATGTGCTGAACACTATGGATTTGGCCGTGAATGAGTACAAAACTCAGGAAGTCACCGTACTTGACTTACAAACCAAACTCCAAAAGGTGTATGAATATGAAAAGAACCGACCTAAGAATGAAATTACCCTCCACATGTGGGGTGTGCTTTTAAACCCCGATGGGCATTTGGTGGGTGGTTTTTTAAAGAGATGGAAAACCGATGGAAAATTGAACCTGACTTTTATTGATAATGAGAAAAAGATAGTAAGCGATGCTTTTGATCAGATAGCAGGACTTGAAAGCCATAAAATCAAACCTTCGGAACTAACCAACTAAGTGTTTGCATGAAATTATTTTGTACTAAGACCATCTTTTCTTAACCGCCCCCAACCCCCTAAAGGGGGCTATCGAAGGTCGAAAAGTGTAATAAAAATCCAATTTTGCACGATGCCAAAGTCCCCTTTAGGGGATTTAGGGGCGGATTTAAATAGTATAAACTAATTTTCGCGACATACTTAAAAAAACAACGTAAAGAAATACCAACTAGCATGGCAAATATAGATTTCAATGCCTTATTAGGCAACCTTAAAAATGAAGTAACCGCTCTGGCGGTATCAAGCGTACAGAATTATGCCAATGAAGCGAAAGCCGATGGATTAAAACTGGTGGAAAGCATGAAAACCGACCTCCAAACCTGGGCTGCACTATGGGCAGATGGCAAAATGTCGAAAGAAGATGTTGAGTTTCTGGTACTGGCAAAGAAAGACCTGATACAAATGAACGCTTTAAAACAAGCCGGATTGGGACTGATTAAAATAGATGAATTCAAAAACAGTCTGTTGAATTTAATTGTGAAAACGTTAATCGGATTAGTATAAATCAACATCAAGAGGAAAAATCAATTGTCTTGGTTCTTTGCTCTTGGTTCTATAATCAGAATAAATGAAGAAAAAATCGGAATTTGGAAAAATCAGCGGTGTTGATTTACTCAATGCACTTTATCATGCTGTTGTTGCAGTTACATTCCCCTTCCTTGCCTATATGAATAAAGGCATATTGCCCGAAACGCGCGAAGATTGGATTATTATGATTGGCGTATTTCTAAGCGCATTTTTTGGCTCGTTGTTCAAACGGGGTCTTACCAATTCGAGCGGACAGCTATTTAAAAGGGAAGGTTTATTAATGCATAATGTAATTCATAGAGATTCCTCGCTTCGCTCGGAATGACCGATAATTTTTCATTAAAACCGTCGGATAAAAGTATTGCAAAAATAGTGGTCTGCACACCGACGGTTACGAAGTTGCTCGCACCGCCACCACGAAAAACGAAGTTTATTGTACAAAGGGTGTGTGGCGGAATTGAGATCAAAAGCAGAACAGTCATCCCGAACGAAGTGAGGGAACTGATTCCTCTTTACACTCGGAATGATATGACTGAATTGTTAGCGGACATCAGTTTGCAAGTAACCAAATACCAAATAAAAAACAATTAAATAAAAATTTTATGAAACAACATTTCTTAATTCTTTGCTTGATGGCTTTGGTTCCATTAAGTGCCTCATCCCAAAATCAAATTGTAAGCTATGCCTACGACCAGGCAGGAAACCGTATTTCACGTAAGATTGTTGACCTGAGCGTCAATCCTAACCCGACTCATGTAAAAAAGAGTGATGACCCGGCACCAATTGAAGATCAACTGGGTGAACGGAAGATTGCTATTTATCCGAATCCCACCAAAGGTATGCTTGGAGTTGAAATAACGGGAGGAGAAGCGAAAGATGCTATTCGTATACAGCTTTTTAATGCCGATGGCAAGCAGCTTCAAAACAAAAAAGCAGAAAGCGGGATAACACCCCTGAATCTCACGGCTTATCCCACAGGGTGGTATATCCTGCGGGTACAGGCAGGGGAAAAGATGACGGAGTTCAAGATCGTGAAACAATAAATTGAAATAATTAATTGAAAAATACAAACAAATAAAATACAAACATCTTATGAAAAAATTAAAAGTAATTATGGCCACCGTATCGGCCTGCGTATTCATGGGTTTCGTACTGGCGGAAAATCCCTCAAAGGAAACCACCGAGAATCTGGCCAACCTGCTTGTTGAAAAGTTAGGAAAGGATGCTCAGCTGACCGACAGCCAGCGGGTAGTAATCAAGGAACAAACCAAAGTGTTTATCACCCGTATGGAGGCAGCTGATAATAATTCAAGCAATGCGCAAAAGGCCATGTCCAAGGAACAGATCTTTTTGCAGTACCAATCAAGGCTTGACAGCACCCTTACGATGGAGCAAAAAGTGCAGCGGGAGATAAAAATAAAGGAACGCATCCAACCCAAAATGAAATAATCAAACCAATGATTTAATAATCCAATTCTTTAATTTAAATACACAGTCTTATGAATGCAAAGAGTAAATATATCATTTTCACAATCCTGTTCTCCATCTTTCATACCGGGTTGTTTGCCACTACAAGAACTATTTCCCAGAGCGACGTTATCACTTTAACCAGTGGTTATATTGACAATATGAACGAGGTCTGGAACGTGTCGGGCCCCGTTACAAACAAGGCATTGGTTATAACTTATTCCATAGGCACAGAATCCAACTACGATTTTTTTACAATAAATAGTGTGGATGATAATGGCAATGTCGTTTCGCTACTGGTAAAGACCAGTGGGACCAGGAGCGGGACAGTCGTTACAACGTTGCCCAACGGGAGGGCGCAAATAGTTTTCACCTCTGACGGTAGTGCTTGCTATGCCTCCAATCCCAGCGTGTACAGCGGAATAAATGTATCCATTGCGGTGGAAAACCCCGTTGTGAACAATAACTCCATGCAAGTAATGGGCAATGCATATATTAATAGTCGGGTCGGGATTGGCACCACCACCCCTACCAAAAAATTAGAAATAGTTGAAGGCGTGGGAGGCCGGTTCAGCTTTTCGGCCGTGAACTGTACCTCGGGGTATGAGATCGCCCAAACCATTGATGATGCCGGATATAAATTAAATATAGGAACAACCGTCAGGGACTATCGCATTGCCATTGCCGGTTCGGATAAATTCATGATAACTGCCGGGGGAATTGTGGGAATCGGCACAACCACACCTTTGGCGTCTTCAAAATTAGATGTAAACGGTGAAATCCGCAGCAATCTCAATAGCAGCACTTCAAATATAAGGATGGTATCCGGAGGATATGGTTGCATGTTACGCAACGATGCCTTGAATACCTACCTGCTACTTACAAACAATGGGGATGCAAATGGGGGGTGGAACAACCTGCGCCCCTTGTATGTGAACAATGCAAGTGGTGATGTTTACTTAGCCAATGAGAAATTCAAAATAGCTCACAGTACCGGAAATGTAATTGCCTCGGGAAAAATGGGCATAGGATTAATCGATGCCGCATCAAAATTAGCGGTTTCGCCAGCAGATGAACTCCTTACCGTAAATGGCACTATCCATGCCAAAGAAGTAAAGGTGGACTTAACCGGTTCTCTTGCCGACTACGTCTTCGACCCCACTTACACCCTTATGCCACTCCACCAGGTTGAGCAGTTTGTAAAAACCAATAACCACCTGCCCGAGATACCATCGGCTGCCGAAATAAGTAAAAATGGGATGAATATGGGCGAAATGCAAAACAAACTGCTGCAAAAGGTGGAAGAATTGACGCTTTATGTGATTGAGCAGCAGAAACAAATTGAGGAATTGAAACAAGGGATGAAAAAATAGATGTTTAGAAACCCTGTCTGTTGATTAGTTAATCAACAGACAGATAATTTGAAGATGTGAGAATCAGTTTATTTACTGCGGTTGAATTAATTAAAAACACACAACATGAAATTACAAGAATTTTATAAAACACCACGAATATTATTGATATTAGTTTTATCATTAGTATTATTTGGGTGCGATAAAAGTAAAATATATATGAAATATCATTTCTTTACAAGAAGTGAGGTAGAAGATATATTTATTAATACTGATTCAGTTATGCATTTTCAGGAAGAAGTTTCAAAATGCGAGACTTATGATGTTTTTAAACAAAAACAAAGAATATATTCTGAAAGTGATTCGGTGGAGTTTCTTAGTGAGACTGGTGATACAATTAAGGCTCGTAGAGTTAGCAGCATTGAAATTAGTGACAAGTCTGATGAATTAGCGATTAGTCCTGAAACACATTCTAGTATTGGAACTGCATTATTCTCAATCAAAGATAATAACTTATTTACACATGTTAGTTTTGGTAAATCAAAGGCACTTATCAACAATAGAGACAGCCTTTCAGGCGGTATAGGTTTTGGATTGCTCAATCAGATTTCATTATTTGCTAATATAGATACAAATAATGGGGACAATTATATTATTTTAAGAGCAGATTATGTCCATAATAATATAAACCTTCCAAATTGTTTGTTCGTAAAATTTCTTGATAACAACTCATTGAATATTCAGATCATATATTCCAACAAATATGGATTTTTACAGATTAAAAACACACAACATGAAATTAATAGAATATTATAAAACAATCTTTTTGATAATTGGGTTTTCCTTTTTGACTTCGAGTGGTATTGCACAGAGCTTATTTTTCAATTTCAAAATTGCAGGAATTGATAATAATGAGGTTAATAGAAACATAAATCTTGTTACAGCAACAAGAGATGGTAATACAATAACAGGGAAATACGTAACTATTTTAGGAAAAGATCATCAACAGGTTGTAAAACCTTATTTTATAATTGAAGGTATTGATTTTTTGAATATTCAGTACTTTGATAGCCATATATGGCTTTTTAACGGGGGCAACGATGTAAATAATCTTAATAATGCTTTGATTTATAATTTATACCTCAATGGCTATGATGTTATAATTCTTGATTTTGATAATTCGACCATTAAAATTCAGGATAATGCAATGTTATTGGTGCAGTTATTAAAAGATGTTTACGCAAACAATTCACTTACAGAGGATAACTTTGTAGTGTTGGGATTTAGCATGGGAGGTTTAGTGGCACGATATGCTTTGACATGGATGGAAGCCAATAATCAGAATCATCATACAAGGCTTTTTGTCTCGCACGATGCTCCTCAGAAAGGTGCAAACTTTCCGTTGGGTTTACAAGAGCTTGTTGAGGATATTAGAAGTAATACCGCTATAGCATGGATAGCAGTGGACATTTTATTAAAGACTTTTGAATATAATATGCCTGCTGCAAGGCAAATGCTGATTTATCATTATTTAAATTCAAAGAATAGTATTGCAAAACCCTCGGATGATAACATTAGCTTGTTTTCTGAATTATATAACTTAAGTCCTTCTACGAATGGTTATCCTGTCAGACCATTGAAAATAGCTACTTCAAATGGAAATTATACAGCAGTACCTCAGGGAATTTTAGCAGGAGATAAAATATTGGAATTTAATTACAACAAGGATAATGGTTTAAGTTGGCAGATATGCGATCTCTGGCAAATAATTTCTAATACTTGTCCTCCTGCACTCCCTTGGGCGCCTGATCAAATAACAGCAACTGTAAGAGCCGGCTTTGATGGAACTCAGCCTTTAGAAAAGTTTTTGTTTTATTCAATGGGTAAAAACCCAATTGGTAACAGTGGAATTATCTTTCCGATGAGCGGTTCGGGTGAACAAACATTTTCTTCAAATAACTACTCGTACGACATGGTTTCCGGTTCATACGCTTCTAATTTTATGAAAATGCTTCATGATGCAATTGCGAGTGCACTTGGTGTTAACGTGGATTATGTGGATAAAATATGTTTCATGCCGACTACCAGTGCATTAGATTTGAAT
>JBBQMQ010000211.1:0-7409 GCA_038329115.1 Bacteroidales bacterium | reverse complement strand
AGTAAACTTTATAAATCGAAAGGGGAAGATTTTCAGGTTGAAATTCCCGTTGTCGGGCCGCACTATCTGGTAGTTTCTACTTTGCCATCGCGCAATTTTCTGACAACTTACGACCTTTATGCCCGAAATAAACCTGTGAATACCATTTACAGTTGGGATTACCAGGTTGCCGCCGGAAATATTTCCACCACTTTTAAAATAGAAGCGAAAAACCTGCAGAATGCCCAAACCGGTGGCTTAACCCTGATGAGTTTCCTTCCGCATCATTACCGCAATACGACCAAAGATTTCTCTTTCGTAAATGGTGCAGATTATCAGGTGATTGTTGGGAAACTTCACACAGCAATAGGAAAAGAATTTACTTTCAATTACGCCTTTGGCGGAATGCCTCCGTATTTGCCCGAACCGCTGAACATGACAGCTACGCAAAAAACCAGAATGAATTCTATGTTGACGGCACGTGCTGCCGCAGCGGTTGGAATGAATGGAAATACCTACGCGAAAGGGCTTGGCGAAAATTCCAATATCATGCTCATGGCAAAATCGATGAATAACGCCGGGTTTGATAAACTCAAAACCAACCTAAAAAATGAAATGATCGACTGGCTGACTTACGATCCTTCGGAAGCCACGAAAAAACAGTATTTCTTTGCCAAATATCCGAATTATGGAGCCATCATCGGTTTTCCTCCCGGATATGGCTCACAAGGTTTCAACGATTTGCATTTCCATTATGGTTATTTTGCCATGGGAGCTGCCCGATTGATGATGGTGGACGATGATTTTAAAAAGAATTATGCCGGAATGATAAAGTTGATTACAAAATCGTTTGCCAACTGGAAACATTATCCCGAAGGCGATGAATATTTGCCTTTTTTACGCACTTTCGATCCGTATCTGGGACATTCGTTTGCTGGTGGAACCGGCGATGGAGGCGGTAATAATCAGGAATCAACTTCCGAAGCTGTGCATTCGTGGTTTGGCGTTTATTTGTTGGGAGTTCAGTTGAACGACCCGGAAATTACGAACCTCGGCGCCATGGGTTATTTGCTCGAAACAACTTCTACTCGTGAATACTGGATGAATATGAACGATGATAACTGGCCTTCAACGTATACAAAAAAATATGTGGGAATTCTCCGAACCGATAACCTGGCGTGGGCTACTTATTTTAGTGGCGATCCGGGTTGGATGCTTGGTATACAAGGCGTTCCATGCGATTTCTTTTACCAGTATCTTGGACAGGATTCTACCAAAATGAAATCCATTTGGCAATCGATGATTACCGACAGGACCAGCAATATGTACGATCCGGATGGAGCAGGTCCATTGACTTCCATTCCATTTTCAACCACAACCGATCCTTACCAGAATATCCTGAATATGGATTCGTACCTGGGTGGTTATCACATGAACATCATTAATTCATTCGATCCAAAATTAGTTGCGCAATACGCCGATTCACTTTATCAACGCGGCGGAAATTGGGCAAGTGATGTAAATTCAACCACTAATTATTACCTTGCTAATGCTATTTTAACCTACGGAGTTCCTGCCGAGGGTTATCACACCGGCATTGCCTCGGGAGCAGTTTATAAAAACAAAAATGGAGAGCTTACTTACTTGCTTTATAATCCTTCAGCAACGGATAAAAACGTGGATATTTACAAAGATGGCGCTGTTATTGAAACCATAAAAGTAGGTGCCGGGAAATATTATAATTCAAGGAATGTTGGCGTGCAAAAGCCTTCCGTTAGCATTACTTCGCATAAAGCAAATGACAAATTAGCATTGAATTCTGATGTGAAAATTACAGCAACTGCAAGCGATAAAGATGGTTCGGTTCAATCGGTTGAATTTTTCCTGGGAAATACTTCTTTGGGAATTGTGTATGCAACTCCTTATGAAATAACTCTTAAGCCCACGGTTTCAGGCGTTCAGGATTTGAAAGCAGTTGCCACTGATAACGATGGGAATAAAAGTGATCCTTTTGTAATTTCAGTTCAGGTGTTAACTACTGCCCAGTCTTCGTACAAAGGCGGAACTCCATGGAGCATCCCTGCCGATAAAATCCTGGCCGTTCAGTTCGACAATGGCGGACCTGAAATTGCTTGCCACGACAATGAAATAGCTATTCAGGGCGGAAATAACCTGAGATCAGATACCGGAGTTGAAACCGAAACAAGTAACAATGGAGATGGCAATATCGGTTATACAAATGCCGGCGAATGGTATGAATACACGGTGAATGTACAAACTGGTGGAGTTTATTCATTTACTCCACATTATTCTTCGGCTGCCGGTGCTACCATTCATCTAGAAATAAACGGTGTAGACAAATCAGGTCCTATTGTGATTAATAAAACGGGAGGTTGGGGAACTTACAAAGATTCGCTTATGTCCAATATATCAATGCAGGCCGGTGTTCAGGTTTTGCGTGTAACAATTGATAAGGCAGGAGTAAATCTGAGCTCATACAAATTTGCGATAACTGCTGCCAATATGCCTCCACAAGCAAATGCCGGACAGGATCAGGTGGTGCTATGGCCTACAAATTCAGCAAGTTTAAGCGGTGCAGGTCAGGCATTTGTAGGAGCTACCATTTTGGGTTATAGCTGGAAACAAATAGATTCAAATGCTGCTGTTACCATTTCCGATGCGAACATTGCTTCACCAACTGTTTCAAATTTAGTGCTGGGAACTTATATTTTCGAATTAACGGTGACCGATAACAATGGATTGAAAGCGACCGATAATGTTGTGGTACTTGTGAAACCGGTAAATTATGCTCCAATAGCTAATCCTGGAAACAGCCGAACAATTGCCCCAACTGTTCAGGAAATTACACTGAATGGTAGTGCTTCAAGTGACCCGGATGGAAGTATTGTGAAATATGAATGGAAACAGATGGATGCAAACAACAAACTTACCTTAACTCAGACAAATCTGTTAGATCCTACAGTAAAAGTAAGTGGTTTTGTGGCTAACAAATTGTATATATTCCAATTAACTGTCACAGATAATCAAGGAGCAACAGCTTCTGAAAATGTTCGGGTGGTAGTTGACGGTACAACTTCAGTTTCCGAATTACAAAATCAACAAGTTGCAGTTTATCCAAATCCGTTTACTAACAGATTGATTGTCATGACTGAAAAGAATGCAGGATTTAAGAAATTAGCAATTCATTCACTTACAGGAAGCTTGATAATGACAAAAGACATTACTGATCAATCTGTAATTGATTTGAATACTTCTGAATTACAATCCGGATATTACATTCTTACATTAACATCCGATCAACAAGTTGTATCACGTAAAATAATAAAATAAAATCACTGAAACTCATCTTCATTTGAAGATGAGTTTCTAAATCTTATAATTCTCTACTATCATGAAAAAATTGTTGTTATTTTTTGTCGTGTTTTTACAGGTGCAGCTAAGTTATGGTCAGGTATCCGCTTGGGCTTCTACCGAAAATGGTGGGAACACGGCTGCAAAAGCTATTGATGGAAGTCTGACAACCCGCTGGGAAAGCGTACATGGGTCAGATAACGAATGGTTAGCAGTTGATCTTGGTAAAGAACTTTATGTTTATACGGTGAATATCAATTGGGAAAATGCTTACGGAAAAGCATATAAAATTCAAATTTCCAACGACAGAACTTTTACCAGTTTCACAGAAATTGCCTCCATAACTGATAGTAACGGAAAATTGGATACAGTATTGACGAAAAATACGGTAAAAGGTCGTTATGTACGCCTTCAGGGAATTACACGTGCTATGAATTACGGTTATTCGCTTTACGAATTTAAAGTGTCGGGTACCGAAACATTAAATAGCGTAGCTGTGATGTTGGATGTGCCATATGTTCAGTATTTGAAATTGAAAATAACCCCTACTGATCTGAATGCTAAATCGGAAATAATTGTCCAAAACACCTCACAGCAAGTGAGCCTGAACTTTAATGAATTTACTCCTATCACGTTGGATTTAATGGAGTTCAGAGGTGATTTTTATTTTGATTTATGGGCTTATAAAAAAGGATCGACAACTGAGAAAATTACCGGTGTTCCGTTTTCTATGACGGCATACGATGGTATGGTAGTTCATGTGTTGCTAACGCCAAAACCATCAGTTCCGCAATTTCCTGTAGCTGACACCGGACTTGATCAGATTATTTATTTACCACAAAATAGTATTGTTATTGATGGCACAAAAAGTCAGGATCCGGATGGCGCTATTGTAACTTACAAATGGATTCAGAAAAGTGGACCAACGACAGCTACTTTAGCAAATACCACTACTTCAAAACTTACAGCAAGTAATTTGTCTTTAGGTGATTACAACTTTTCTCTCACTGTAACTGATAATTCGGGCATGACCGGTAGCGATGAGGTTGTAGTATCGGTAAAAGCTCCGGAACAAGTTGACTTTCAATTAAAAACTCCTGCCGACAAATCGTTGGTAACAACTACACGCAGACCTACTTTGACATGGGATGCTTGTCCTGAGGCTACAAGTTATGACGTTTATTTAAATATTACCAGAAATGACTATGAATGGTATGCTTCTGGTAATTTGCTTGACAGATTTACAAAAGTTGGGGTAACTTCAACAAACTCTTTCGCAGTCCCTATTGATTTGGTTGACCGCTGGACTTATAAATGGTATGTTGTGGCTACAACTCCGGCTGGCAATAAATATTCTAACAAAACTCAGTTCGGATTATATATTCCTTTCATGGAGGCCGACAATGATGGAGTAAGCATTGTCAATGGTTGTCGTGATATGAACAAAAATGGTACCATAGAACCATTCGAAGATTGGCATTTAACTCCTGAACAACGGGTTGATGATATAATGAGTCGGTTAACAGAAGAAGAAAAATTCTGTCAACTTTTCTATGGTGCTGAAGGTAGCGATGTTGCCAGCCCAATGGCCGGATTCTCATTTTCTTACGGAGTTGAAGGTGGAATGAGAGTTACTCAGTATGCTTGCGCAAAATCTCGAATGGGAATACCCACAGCCTTTACCGGCGATAAAGCGAATGGTTGGAAAACTTCATTTCCATCGCAAATTGGTTTGGCAGCAATGAAGGATATGAATATGGTTTATCAATGCGGAAATATGCAACGAATTGAACAAAAATCATTTGGTTTTACAGGATTATTATGTCCGCTGGCCGAAGTAAATACAAAAATCCTTTATCCACGTATTCAGGAAGGTTCCGGCGAAAATGCAGATGATGCTGCGGCTATTATCAGAGCTATTGTTTGTGGAATGCAAGGCGGACCGGAAATAAATCCACATTCCATGATGACAACCGTAAAACATTGGGCAAGTCAGGGTGCCGGTGGTGAAAGTGTATTGCAATATGACGCGGTAACTATTAAATATCACATGAAACCATGGATTGCCGCAGTGGAAGCAAATGCTTGTTCTGCAATGCCTGGTTATAATACCTGCAAATATCTTGATCCTGACAATGGAGCAAATACAAGTAAAAAAGGAATTGATTATCTGCGGAATACAATCCAATGGCAAGGCTTTGTCGTCACAGACTGGTTGGCTGCAAATACAGCTCAGTCAATTGCCAGTTTAGGAGCAGGAGTTGATGTAATGGGAGGTTCACCATCTACACCTACTGATCGTACAGCGTTAATTGCATCTATTGGAATTAATAGAATCAATGAATCTTGCAGAAGAATTATGAATGTGAAGATTCGTTTGGGAATGTTTGAAAACCCCTATGCTGATCCAACTTGTACGTACGTAAAAGCTGACAATCATGCTCTTGTAGTGAAAGCTGCCAAAAAATGTATTACATTATTGAAGAACAATGGCGTTTTACCATTGAAACTTGCTTCAGGTAGCGAAGTTGTTGTTGCCGGTCCACGTGCAGTTTGGGTAGGACAGAATGAGGATCCTAATGCTATTTGGCAATCCATTTATTACGATGATCCATTAGTGAAAAATCACCTTCAGGCAATTACAGAACGTGGTACAAAAGATGGTTTGAAAGTATATCAGGATGCAAGTACAAACCCTAAAGTTGCTGTAGTAGTTATTGGCGAACATAGTTATACACACGGTACAGAATGGGCCGACAAAAACCCGAATATTCCTGCTGATCAATTAAGTATCATCCAGGGTTTTCATGACAAAGGCGTAAAAGTAATTACTGTTATTAATTCTCCACGTCCTTATGTATTAACCAATTTGCTTGATATCTCAGATGCGATATTGTTGATTTACCGCGGTGGTACCGGCATTGGTGAAGCTACTGCAGGATTAATTTTCGGCGATTATCTGCCTACAGGGCGCACACCATGGCAGTTGCCAAGATCGTTGGCTCAACTTGGAGCTGATGATACAAATAGCATGGTTGAAAAATGGGATTTACCGTATGATGTCGGCGCGAATGCTTCTGAACGGTCTCTAATCAGAGGTTATATTGATAGAGGCGAAGCCGTCCCTCCGATTTTTGGAGATCCATTGTTCCAGTATGGTTATGGCCTTCAGGATTTTGGAACTGCAGATACTACACCATCTTCAGATTTTGATCTGACTGCACCCGCTAATAATAGCCAATTTAACATTGGCAATATTGCATTTACCTGGCAAGCAAGTACTGATGCTGAATCTAACATTAAATATTATGAGCTGTATATTGACAATATCAAGAAGGTTGAAGTAAGTGGAACCACTTATACTTATCCATTATTTGATTCAGGATCTCATACATGGTCTGTTAAGGCTATAAATGGAGCTGGAGTTGTCAAAAGCTCGACATCGACCTTCAACTTTAATGCAACCACAACTACTGTCTCAGTTCCATTATTTGGTGATGATTCCAACGATATTCAGGTATATCCGAACCCATTTAATGATAAAATTAAAATCTCGGTGAAAAACAACAGCGGGATAAATCAATTCAGAATTGTTGATATGACCGGAAGAATTATTCTAAATAAAAATTTAGTTGGTCAATCGGTAGAAATTGATCTTTCAGCTTACAGCTCCGGGTTGTATTATTTATTGGTTGATGGCAGTAATGGACACAAAATCAGAAAATTAATAAAAAAATAACTGCTAAAAATTAAGATGAAATGAAAAAGAAGAAACTTGAAATGAAAGATATCTTGCTTTTGGCTGTTTTGCTAATCCCGTTTGTTTTGTTAATTCTATTGGCACATACAAACTAATGAAGAAAGTGAAAATTAGTATTTTGGTTTTCAGTGCTTTGTTGTGCTTAAATTCCTTTGCAGGCGTGGCTCTCCGTGATTCGGTTATAACCTGGCAGCATCACCGATACACTTTGAATGCCGACAACAGCCTTGCCTCTATGACTAAAGTAGACAATGATATTGTTACCAGTCAATTCAATGCTAAGATTATTGAAAACGAG
>JBBQMQ010000210.1:0-7410 GCA_038329115.1 Bacteroidales bacterium | reverse complement strand
GTAAAGCGGCTTCACCCTGACCTGAACCCGAATACCACCGAAAACGAGAAGGACTTGTTTGTAAAAGCGCAGGCGGCTTACGACTTGTGTGATTTGGATATATTAAATGAAATTCTGCTCTCACTGGAGCTGAATACCGCGGCTGACACTGCTGTGAAACCCACAGAACTCAAAGACTATGTTGAAAAACTGGAAAAGAACGTTAGCAGCCTGAAAGACCAGATTAAAAAAATGAAACAACAGTTTCCGTTTAATTACGAGGAGAAACTGGCGGATGGCACGTGGGTGGAAACGGAACAAAAAGTGCTGAGGTTGCAAATAGCCTCCCTCGCCGAAGAAAAAGAAAAAATGAGTGAATATATGCTTTTGTTACAGGTATGGAAACCGGAATCGTTAAACTAACCCCTGAACTCCTTTCGCTAATTGGAAGCGGTGGCGTGGATGCACTGGCACCGTTTACACGCGAAATTTACCTGCTGGATATTGTGGTGGCAGGCACAACGTTTTGTCAACAAATGGACGAAGTAGAATCCTTGCTTCTGCCAGACACCGTGCTGAAAATGATACGCCAACCGAAAAACAAACACGATGAACTGGCAATCGGCATTTACCTCGACAGCATCCGCATTGGCTGGGTACCGCGCGAACACAATGAAGTCATCTCACGCCTGATGGATGCCGGAAAAGCATTCTTCTGCCGCATTGAAAGCACCAAACGCAAAGGCAACTGGGTGCAGATTCGGGCAAAGATTTTTATGGTGGAATGACCTCACCTCCTAACCCCCTCTCCTTAAGGAAAGGGGGAATAAGAACTCCCTCTCGTTTTCGTTCGAGAGGGAGTTTCTGTTTATAAATACCTCAAAAAAATAACATAGTGTGACTTATAGTCTTTGATTTATAGTCAGCTTTTTAAGAAATTTGCAGCCATGGAAATAAAGGGAAAAATAATATTGTAAATGTAAAAAATAATGTTTAGTTTTGTAGTGGTTCTAACTTGAGAAATATGCTAAACTATTATTACGGAGACACGATTGAAGATTTTCTTGGAAAAAGTACAAACGAGATTATTGGAGCAATTACTAATTCAAATCAGTTTGATTCAAACCAGAATACAAATAAATCGTGGGCAAGTCAAATTGAGATATTGCAATCGAGATTATTAAGACTCAATGGTAATATATATTTTGAGTTTAGCATTCCTCGAATGGGGAAGCGAGTTGATTGTTTGTTGATTATAAGAAATATCATATTTGTAATTGAATTTAAAGTTGGGGAAAAAGAATTTTTGAATGCCAATTACGAGCAAGTATGGGATTATGCCCTTGACTTAAAGAACTTTCATAAGCCTAGTCATGAGGCTTTGATTGTCCCAATATTATTAGCTACCGAGGCAAAAGAAGTTCCATTTCAGTTTATTCTTACATCTCATAATGATAATTTAATAAAACCTTTAAGAGCAAATAAAAAGAATATCGGAGAAATTATTGAACAATGTTTATCAAATCTTGGAAGTTTAAATGACATTAATTCAAATGAATTTATAACAGGAAGTTACTCACCTACTCCAACTATAATTGAGGCTGCCGTTACCATGTATAGAAATCATTCGGTAGATGAGATTACCAGAAATGATGCAGATGCAATAAATCTGACTGAGACTACAGTAACAGTGTCCAATATAATTGACTATGCTCAAAATGAAAAGAAGAAGGTAATTTGTTTTGTTACAGGTGTTCCTGGAGCTGGTAAAACCTTAGTTGGACTTAATATAGCAACAAAACATTTAGATAAAGAAAAAGCAACAACAAGCGTTTTCCTATCCGGGAATGGCCCTTTAGTGGCTATTTTGCAAGAAGCGTTGACTAGAGATAGAGTGCTAAGAGAGAAAGAAAAGGGAAATAGAATAACAAAAAGTTCTGTAAAAGACAGCGTAAAAGCATTCATTCAGATAATTCATCATTATAGAGATGCTTATTTGGTTGACCCTAAAGCACCTTACGATCATGTAGCTATTTTTGACGAAGCCCAACGAGCATGGAATAAAGAACAGACGATTAATTTCATGCGCAGGAAAAAGAATCAGCCTGATTTTAAATACTCAGAACCTGAATATCTTATCTCGTGCTTAGACCGTCATGAGGATTGGGCTGTTGTGGTTTGTTTAGTTGGTGGAGGTCAAGAGATAAACACTGGTGAAGCAGGTATTTCAGAATGGTTGTATGCTATTAAAGATTCATTCCCACACTGGGAAATTTGTGTTTCACCCAATTTGACAGACAGTGAATATGGTGCTATTGATGCAATATCGGAAATTAAGAAAAGTTGCGTAACAAAGTTTGATAAGAGCCTGCATTTAGCTGTTTCAATGCGCTCCTATAGGGCAGAAAATGTCTCTTTGTTTATTAAACAAATATTGGATTTGAAAAAATCAGAAGCTCAAAAGACATTGCAGGAGATATCTGATAACTATCCCATAGTTTTGACCAGAGATATTGAGAAAGCAAAAAAATGGTTGAAAGAAAAAGCACGTGGTTCTGAAAGGTATGGAATTGTTGTTTCTTCGCAAGCTTATCGCTTAAAACCTCTGGCAATTGATGTAAGAGTTGACACTGATCCTGTGCATTGGTTTTTGGGAAATAAAGATGATGTACGTTCTTCATATTTTTTGGAAGATGTCGCGACTGAATTTCAGATTCAGGGGCTTGAACTTGATTGGGCTTGTGTGACTTGGGATGGTGATTTAAGATACTCTGAAACTGAATGGAAAACCTATTCTTTTGTTGGTTGTAAATGGCAAAACATCAAGAAAGATGAACGGAAAAAATATCTTATAAATGCCTACAGGGTGCTTATGACACGTGCTCGTCAAGGAATGGTGATTGTTGTTCCTGAAGGAAATATTGAGGACCATACTCGTTTGCCCGAGTTTTATGACAGTACATTTGATTATTTAAGAGGGATTGGGATAAAAGTTATTTAATTCCAATTCAGTTTTCTGACGACTGTGTGGACTTTCGCGACAATGCCCCGGTGTCAACAATGTCGTCAAAGTCAACCGAAATGAACAAAAAGAGCTTGTTATTTGACGACTGTGTGGACTTTCGCGACAATGCCCCACTGTCAGCAATGTCGTCAAAGTCAACAAAAAAAACAAAAAGAAAAAAAACAGTATTTTATATGACTACTTTGTTGATTTTCGTGACAATGCCCTACTGTCAGCAATATCGGCAAAGTCAACCGACAAAAAACACAAGAAAACAAGAGTTATATATTAACCATAAAGTTACAGATTATGGAAAAGCAATTTAATGAGAATGGATTTATACCCAAACACGGTGGTTTTGAAAATCTGATTACTTATCAGAAATCAGAGATTGTTTTTATTGGAACTTATCATTTCACTGAGAAATTTATCAGTAAATTCTCTCGTACTGTTGACCAAATGCAACAGGCAGCCCGCTCGGGAAAACAAAATATTTTAGAAGCCAGCATGGCTTCGGGAACTTCAAAAGAAACAGAAATTAAACTTACCAATGTGGCCAGGGCTTCGTTGGTTGAATTAAAAGAAGATTACAAAGATTACCTTAAGCTTCATAAACTGACTATTTGGGAAAAGACTCATCCTTATTACGCTGAACTAACTAAAAAACACCGGATAAAACCATCAACCTACGAGATTTACCAAAAAGGCATTGAAAGCGAAAATCCGGAAGTGTCGGCTAATGTGTTGCTTAGTTTAGTAAATGTTACCACTTACCTGCTTTCCAAACAAATGACCACTTTGGAAAAGGAGTTTCTGAATGAAGGTGGTTTGCGTGAACGTATGACCAAGGCCAGAATTGACACACGAAATTCGAATAGAAAAACTGAACAATGAAATAAAATCAATTTTAGTTTTATGACTTTCTACAACCCCAATATTCAGCAGGCCTTTGAAGATGATACCCGACAGTTTATTAAACTAAAAGGTGTGACTTTTGGCACGTATAAACTGATTTACCGAATCAGTGATGGTTGTATGGTGCGTAATACGAATGAGTTGCGGGCAAAGTATCAGTTGGAGTTTGTGCGGATGGCAAACAGGTTTCAGCATGAAAATCTGACGATAGTTGATAATAGTTTTCCGGAGTTACTTTCTGATATTGCCCTTGAAGTAATGACCGGCAGAGTGTCTTCGCCATTGGATTACATTATCCGAAACCAACCTTTTAGTTCTCTGACGGAACAACATGAGGCATTATACGAGCGGGATAAGATTCAGGATTTTATAGAATTACTGGTGTATTCCGACATTGCACAGAAACATAAAAGTGCAGGGGAAAGGGATTTTACAACAGTTTATTGCAGTAAGAAGACTGAAAACGAGTTGGAATATTACACGTTGTTCGAACGATTGAAATTGTATGATTATCTGAAAAGAAATTTACAACTTAAAATTGACAGAGAGAAATCGACTATTGAAGGGCAAGAAGTTGCATTGTATTTTAAAATATTTGTATAGTTCTAACAAGATTGATCAGTCTTAAATGAGTGGATTTTTAGACTATTTAGAATAAAAAAAATCCGGTTTCGAACTAGTCGAAACCGGATTTTTCATTATAAAAAAGATCGTTATTTTAAATCTCCTTCTGCAATCAGGTATTCAGCAATCTGAACGGCATTGAGTGCCGCGCCTTTTTTGATTTGATCGCTAACACACCAGAAAGTAAGTCCGTTCGGATTCGAAATATCTTTACGCAAACGTCCTACATGCACAGGATCTTTACCTGATAAGAATAACGGCATGGGGTATTTCTTTTCAGCTGGATTATCAATCATTTCCACACCCGGAGCAACAGCAAATGCTGCACGGGCTTCTTCAACGCTAACAGGTTTTTCGGTTTCCAGCCAAACACTTTCGGAGTGAGCACGCAAAGCCGGTACACGAACACATAACGCACTTACTTCCACATCGGAATGCATTATTTTACGGGTTTCGTGGTACATTTTCATTTCTTCTTTGGTGTAACCGTTGTCGGTAAATACGTCAACCTGAGGAATCAGATTATAAGCCAACTGATAAGCAAATTTGCTAACTGTTACCGTTTCACCTGCCAACACTTGTTTGTATTGCAATTCAAGTTCGTCCATGGCTGCTGCACCTGCACCCGAAGCTGCCTGATAAGTGGAGACATGAACACGTTTGATATGCGAAATATTTTCAATTGCTTTCAAAGCAACTACCATTTGAATAGTGGTACAGTTTGGATTGGCAATAATACCGCGTGGACGATCTTTGGCATCAACGGCATTTACTTCCGGCACAACCAATGGAATATCAGCATCCATGCGGAAAGCGGACGAATTATCAATCATTACAGCACCGAATTTGGTTATATCTTCGGCAAATTCTTTGGATATACTTGCACCGGCAGAGGTGAATACTAAATCGAACGGTTTAAAATCGTCGCCGTGTTTAAGCTCTTTCACGGTGAGTTTTTCACCTTTGAACTCATAAACACTACCCGCACTGCGCGACGAACCAAACAGGCTCAACTCAGTCAATGGGAAATTGCGTTCGGCCAACACACGCAAAAATTCCTGGCCCACGGCACCACTGGCACCTACAATTGCTACTCTCATTATTTTAATAAATCTGCTCCCAGCCCCTAAAGAGGAGCTAAGAGTGAAGTTAGAACTTTTATTACAAAATAATTATGTTGTTAAACTATTTGTAAAAAATATTTATATATTTGTGCTTCAAAGATGAATAAAAAAGTTCCCCGCAATTTATCCCGATTCATCGGGAGGGGTTAGGGGCAACTAAATTGACTGCAAAAGTAATTCATTTTAATAGAAAAATTACACGCTATGAAGAAATTAGGTCTTTTTTTTATGATAATATTGCCATTTTTTTGTTTCGGGCAGATAAACGAAAACTTTTCGGATGGTAATTTCACCGAAAATCCTGTATGGACAGGCATAAATTCTAATTTTCAGGTAAATTCATCACTTCAACTGCAATCAAAAGCCGCTGCAACTTCGGTCTCTTATTTATTCACACCTTCCGAAGCATTCGAAGACGCAAGCTGGGAGTGTTGGGTTAAAATAAATTATTCAACTTCCTCATCTAATTATGCTTCGGTTTACATTGCTTGTGATCGAAATGATCTTTCGTCAGGCTGTAACGGATATTATGTACAGATTGGAGGAACGAATGATGAGGTTTCACTTTTCGTTCAGGAAGGAACCAAAAAAACCAAAATAATTGATGGAACAGATAAACGTACCGATGGCAATACCGTCGAAATTAAAATTAAAGTGACACGTGATGCTCAGGGAAATTTTAGTTTATACAGCCAATTGCCTGCTGAAACCAATTATTTCCTCGAGGGAACTGGTCAAAACAAAGTTATAAAGGAAAGTACCTATTTCGGTGTATTGTTTTCAAATACGAGCACGACCGGTTTAGATTATTTTTTCGATGATATTTTGGTTACGGGCAATAAAGCAATTGATATTGAACCACCAATGTGGAATTCTCTGAATTTAATACAACCGGATAAAATGCATTTGACTTTTTCGGAAGCCATGGATTTTACAAACGGAAATTTTGAAGCAGATAATAAGGTGGGGAATCCGGTTTCCAAAACTGTTTCGGCTGATAAAACAACAATTGATCTGACTTTCGGGAATAAATTAGAACGTGGAATTTTATATCATCTGCAGGTTTCGGGATTAAAAGACCTTGCCGGTAATGCACTTCCCGATGCAACTAAAAGTATCGGAATTATTGAACCTACTTATCCCGGCGATTTGGTTTTGAATGAAGTTATGTTTGAGAATCCGGTCAACTCACTCGAATACATTGAAATATACAATACTTCGGAAAAAGTACTCGATATTTCGGGATTGACGTTTACCACTCGAAAAACAGATGGAACGCTTAATACAGGCAATAAGATACCCGCAGGAACTGTTTTGTTGCCACAGAGTTATCTGGCTGTGTGCCTGGATGCTGATTCAGTCAGGAATTATCATCAAGGTCCGGTGGAAAGCAATTTAATTTCTATAGCTTGGTCGACATTGAACAACGAATCGGCGACGCTTGTTTTATGCAATCAGGGCAAGGATACGATTTACGATGAATTGACTTACGATGTAAAATGGCATCATATTCTGGTGAAAAACCCGAAAGGAGTGGCATTGGAACGTATTAATCCGTTATTGCCGACACAAGATAAAAACTCGTGGCATTCGGCTTCGTCCGAAACAAATTACGGAACACCCGGATATAAAAACTCGCAATATCGCGAAATAGTTACTGAAGAAACTCCCGAAAAGCAGGTTTGGATAGAGCCTGAAGCCTTTTCGCCGGACAATGATGGCTTTAACGATATTTGTTTAATTCGTTATAAGACCGAAACAAGC
>JBBQMQ010000209.1:0-7428 GCA_038329115.1 Bacteroidales bacterium | reverse complement strand
TGCATTCGTAACCGTTCCAAGTGTTACATTTTCGGCAAAGCGTGTCCATGTGTAAGGGATTCCATTTGTAGGACAGTTTTCAAAACTTTCGAAAGCCATAAGTGGATTTACTGACCCAAATTGCCATTCGGTTGTAACAATTGGTGTTACCGCCATTGTGCTCATTGCTAATGCAATAGCTGCAAAGAATAAAGTAATTTTTTTCATTTTAGTAATTTTTTAATGTGAATAATTAATAATTTTTTGGTTGTATTATTGAATTCTTTTTGAAAATATTTAAAATCGGATTTCCATTGGTTGTTTTTTTTTGCTCTTCACATTTTTCGAGCGTTTGATAACATTGATACAAGCCCCTTGGAATGTGAAAACATCCTTTCCATTTGCCGCCTTTTAGGTTAAGCAGCACTTCGCCTTGTCTGTTCAGGTAGCCGAACCATTCGGGATAATCAGGATCTTTAAAATGTGCCCAGGTATATTCGTGAATGCGTTTAAACCAATCAAGGCATTCTTTGGAACCGGTTAATTCATAGCCTTTTATCATGGTTATAAGTGTTTCCACATGTACCCACCACAGCTTCTGATCACATTCTAATTGTTGTAATGGAGCACCTTTTCTATCCATAAAATAGAAAATCCCATCATAGGTTTTATCCCAGCCATATTCCACCATCTTAAGTGCTACATTGGTGGCTTGCAGTATTAACTCAGGCCTTTTTAGTCGCTGGCCTAAATCCATTATGAACCACATAGCCTCAATGGCATGACCCGGATTTACCAATCGTCCTTCAAATGTATCTGAAAGTTCACCTTCGAGCGTTACGTTTTCAACTATAATTCCTAATTCAGGTCTATAAAAAACTTCCATCACTTCGTGAATGCAGGTTTCCATGGTTTCAATCAGAAACTGCTCGTCGAGCAAATGTTCAATTTCCATTGCCAGGTTGCACAAAATCATGGGCAAGGCAAAGTTTTTTAAATCACGGGTTCCGGGGAATGCTTTGTTCCATTGACCTTTTGGATTTTCAAGCTTTAATAATATCTTATCAAAAGTAGTCTTTGCAATTTCTTCGTATTCTTTATTTCCGGTAGCTAAACTTAACTGTCCGAATGCCATAGTTGCAAAAGTGTAGGAAAAAATATTATAAGGTTCCACCAACGGCTTGCCTTCTTGCGTTAGCGAGAAATACCAGTTGTAATCACCATCATGGCCATACTTCCTTAAAAATTCAGCTCCTTGAATGGCACAATCCAGCCATTCTTGTCGCTTTTCAACTTTGTTATACAACATGGAAAACAACCACACTTCACGGCCTTGAAGCCAAACGAATTTGTCGGTATCATACACATTTCCTTCACGGTCGAGACAAGTTAAATATCCACCGAATTCGAGATCCTGAGAATTATCTAACCAAAAAGGAATTATGTTGTTAAATAATTCACTTTTGTACTGTTCTGCTAATTTATTAAAATCCATATGATAAGACCAGCCCCCTAACCCCCTAAAGGGGGAAATTGGCAGGTGATTAAATTTTATATATACAAATTACATACTCTCTTTTTTCTCTGTTCCCCTTTCAGGGGGTTAGGGGGCTTCTATATATTCCTTGTATCTTTTATATAAATGTCCTGCTGATAAATACATGGATTGCGGGCTCATAAAATGCGAAAATTCAAAAGTGATGGCATTTTCAATCCCGGCCTGAGCGGCTAATTCTAATTTTAGTTTTAGCTTTTCCCATTTTATTGGTAAAAATTTAATCGGCATATCACGGTCGAATGTCTCCGAATTTGTCCAGCATTGTAAACCATGTTTATCGCACAGTTTTTTGTTTATTTTCAGAAACTCCACTAATTCATCGTACTCAACATGACCATCCTGAAAAGCAACAATATCAACCGCCCCCTTAATCCCTTCAAAAATGGTATTCCATTCAGCTTCATGACTCTCAAGCGTAACCGCTTCGTTTCTGGAGGTTTCAGATGTATATTGACTAATATTCTTTTTACCATCAATATAGGGGGAAATTAATGTTGGCAAATCTCCTGAAATTTGTTTGCAGTATTTTCCCAATGTGGCAAACATCTCGATAATTTTCCCATTATTCCGACTGCATTCCTGAGATAAATACCAACCTGCAAATGACTTGTGATGTCCGTATTTCTTCCATACTTCATCAATCAGTGCTTTGTTTACTGCCACTTCACGTTCATAATTTCCATTGGTCCAGAAATCGGTATCCACCCAATAACGTCCGGAATCGTACAGGCCGAAATAGAATTTCATTTCATATTTGTCGCTCAGCGTAAGAAACAATTTCACTAAATCAATCGGAGGTGTATAGCATTTCTCAGTTTTCGTAAGCACTTCCGAAGGAAATGTTTGCCAACGTTTGTAACCCGAACGAATCAATACGACCATTTCTATTCCCACCGCTTTCATATAAGCAAAATCCGCATCCCATTCTTTTTCTCCCCAGTTCTGGTGTGGAATATCGTGGCTTATTTCATCTAAAAATGTGGCTGTGATTTTCATTTATCTGTATTTTTATTATGTCACAAACTATATGATTTATAACACGTTAAATGGTTGCTTAGTTTTGTTTTATCAACTTAAATAATTCAGAATTTTGATTCGAAGTAATTTTCACAAAATAAATGCCTTGTGCTATATTATCAAGCTTATTGCTCATACTTAAATTCATATCCAAATCTCCTTCATTCATTCTGCCTTTGAATAATTGAATAGTATTTCTGCCCGTCAAATCAACTAAATCAATTTGTAAATTGGATTCTTTTTCCAGATTTATTTTCAAATTCAACCTTTTATCGAACGGATTTGGATAAAAAGAAATACCCTGAAACTTTTTGTTTATAGACTTAATATCTGTTGCAGTATAATTCAATAGTTCAGAATTATAAACTCTGTCAAAGTTCTGCGACATAGCACATGGATCAAATGCCGTAGTTTTAGTTCCAAGCTCAAAATGCAAATGGCGAAGTTCGCTCCTACCCGAGTTTCCCATTGTTGCAATTATTTGTCCTACTTTCACCGAATCGCCATTATTCACAAGAATTGAATTTTTCAACAAATGACCATACCGTGTGTAAATTGCGTTTTTGTGGCTTAATACAATATGATTTCCCCAGCCTGCGCCTGCTTCACGGGTTGTATTATTGTGTTCAAACATACTGCTTTGGTCACAACCGTCGCGAACATAAACAACTTTGCCATTTGCCGCTGCTCTAACAACCACTTCGACAATAGATTGATTGCTATGTATGTAATCAACACCTTCATGCCCCGCAGCTGAACCACTTGTACCCGAAAATGCTCCGGTACTTGTACTTATTGCCGGACGTTGCCATACGATGCCCGAAGCAATTGTGGGTAATGTTCCACCTGCTATTTGAGCCGGAGTAGGATCTTCAACGGTTGAAACAATCCTGTTGCAAGTTGAACCGGATGATATTTCAATATGCTGCTGAGCCTTTAAAGGAGCTAAAAATAGTAGCATTGATAATAAAACCAATTGTGTGATGGTCCGTATAACTTTCATTACTCTTGTTTAAAATGTTGTTGTGTTAATTTTATTACGTTATTCATTAAACAACTTGCCAATAAATATATTATTTAATATCTTTGCAAAAATAAATAAAATATTTTAATAACGATTTCGTTTTAGTTGAATATTTTTATAATAGTGTTGTATAACATATTTTTGGTGGTTGATTGATAACTTTCAAAAAATATGAGAGCGTAATTGTCGATTAAACAATTTTCATTTAATAAAAAAGATTACATTTGCAATTCGGTTTTTAAAATATATTTCTATGAAACACACATTTATTGAAGAAATTGAACTTGGGTCGAAGAATGCCATGTTGAAAATTAATATCATCCGGTATTATATTAATAATGGCGAGAATACATTGGCCGATCTCGGAAAGGAAATGGACCTGAGCGTTCCAACAGTGACTAAACTGGTTGGAGAACTAATAGAAGAAGGCTATGTTGTCGATTTTGGCAAGCAAGAGACTAATGGAGGAAGGCGTCCCAATATTTACGGTGTAAATCCCGATTCCGGATATTTTGTTGGAGTTGACATCAAAAAGTTCAGGATCAATATTGCTTTGATTAATTTTAAAGGCGAAATGATTGATTCAAAACTTAGCATTCCGTTTAATTACGAAAACACACAGGAAAGTTTCGATAAGCTTTGTGTAATTATTAATGAATTTGTTGACAATCTGTCAGTTCCAAAACCAAAAATTCTAAGTGTTGGAATTAATATTTCCGGACGAGTAAATACGGAAACCGGTCACAGCTATAGTTCTTATTTTTTCAGCGAAAGACCATTAACGGAAATTTTTCAGGAACGTTTGGGCATGCATGTCACCATTGACAACGATTCCCGATCAATGGCTTACGGTGAATTCATTAGCGGAGCAGTAAAGGGTGAAAAAAACACTCTTTTTGTAAATGTCAGTTGGGGATTAGGATTAGGGATTATTACCGATGGAAAACTTTATTATGGTAAATCAGGCTTTTCGGGAGAATTCGGACATTTAAGTGCATTCGACAACGAAATAATCTGTCATTGCGGAAAAAAGGGTTGCCTTGAAACTCAGGCTTCAGGATCATATATTTACAGAAGATTTATGGAAAAAGTTTCAGAAGGAAATTCAACCATACTTGAAAAAAGGATAAAAAAGGGCGAAACGATCATTCAGGAAGATATTCTGGAAGCTGCATTGAAGGAAGATATGCTTGCCATTGAATTAATCGAGGAAGTGGGAACAACTCTTGGAAAACACATTGCCGGACTCATAAATTTATTCAACCCGGAACTTGTTATTATTGGTGGAGCCGTGGCGCTCACCGGTGATTATCTGCTTTTGCCAATAAAAAGTGCGGTAAAAAAATACTCACTCAACTTAGTTAGTAAAGACACAACCATAAAATTATCAAAACTCGGAGATAAAGCCGGCGTTATTGGAGCCTGCATGTTGGCACGGAGCAAAATGCTTGGGCTAATTTAATCCAAAATTATTTTTAAAATTTAAAATGGACATAGAAAGATCACAAACAAAAAAAGCACATCCAGCCACTTGGGTGCCTTCGGTTTATTTTGCCATGGGGTTACCTTTTGTTGCGTTGGCTGCAGCATCTTCCCTGATGTTTAAGAACTTGGGTATTTCGGATACAAAAATTGCGTTTTGGACATCACTTATTATGATTCCATGGACATTAAAGCCATTGTGGAGTCCTTTGCTCGAAATGTTCAAAACCAAAAAACATTTTGTTGTAGCAACTCAAATGGTTACCGGAATTACATTTGCTTTGGTAGCATTTTCCTTGCAATTACCCCACTTTTTTTCATTTGCAATTGCTTTTATGGCAATAATAGCTTTTAGTGGAGCAACTCATGATATTGCAACGGTAGGTATTTATCTCAATGAACTTTCGCCCGAAGATCAGGCAAAATATGTCGGTTGGCAAGGTGCATTTTATAATGTTGCAAAAATTCTTTCGGGTGGTGCTTTGGTTTATCTAGCCGGCGAACTAGAGCGAAATTTGGGAGTTGTCCATGCATGGATGATAGTAATGGGCATTTATGGAATAATAATGGTTTCTCTCTCGGTATATCATATGAAAATGTTGCCTTCCGGCGGCTCATCTAACGAAGTAAAATCTTTAAAAGAAGGTATTGAAACACTTAAAGATGTAGCAAAAACATTTTTTCAAAAAAAAAATATTGTGTTGAGTATTTTATTTGTAATTTTCTATCGGTTCGCCGAAGGATTTGCAATTAAAATTGCCCCTTTGTTCTTCAAAGCAACCAGAGAACAGGGAGGTTTGGGACTATCTACCTCTGAAATCGGGATGATTTATGGTGTTTTTGGAGCGGCAGCATTCGTTTTAGGTTCTATTTTAGCCGGTTATTTTACTTCAAAGCGAGGATTGAAAAAAACATTAATGATTCTCTGTGCATCGTTTAATATCCCTTTTGTAATGTATGCACTTTTAGCTCATTTTCAGCCAGATAACTTATATATAATAGCAGCAGCGGTTATAACGGAATATTTTGGCTATGGTTTTGGCTTTGTGGGACTGATTCTATATATTATGCAGCAAATTTCGCCCGGAAAATACAAAATGGCGCATTACGCTTTTGCAGATGGAATTATGGCGCTCGGGTTTATGATTCCATCAATGATAAGCGGTTTTTTTAGCGATTTATTAGGCTATAAGCTATTTTTCTTATGTGTTCTAGTAGCTACTATTCCTTCGTTTCTGATAACGTATTTTGCACCGTTTACTCAAATAGAAAAAAAGTAGAAAAATTATTTTAAGGGTTTATTCTTGGTTAATTAAATTCTCAGCAGATAAAAAATCACATCCAATTACGAATAAACCCACCTCCATAAAAATCTCCCTTTGCTTATTGATATTCAAAATGATTATTTTGAAGGTGTAGCATGAAGTTGATGAATTATGACACAACTGCGGATACCGGAATTTGCTTGCGAAACCAAATAACTCCGTTCTTAGCAGAAAATAAAAAAGGCTTACAATTTAATGTAAGCCTTTGCGGCAAGCCTTTTTTTTCGGTTATAAATTTCAATTCAGGTAAACCTTATTATGCTTTTAGAAATGGCCCCTGTCTATTTCATTGTTCTCGATACTGACGAAGATAAGCCCGACTCTGATATTGAATATTCTGAACTGGCTTCTTTTGATCAATACAGGACAGTACAACAGCAATGGTTTGGTGAGGTGCTGTATAGTAAAGACTGTCTTTCAGTTGCTTTCAGAATAGTATTAATGCACATTCCACCCTATGGAACTGATTGGCACGGAGAACGGGATGTAAGAGCGAAATTTTTACCGATACTAAAATAATGCCGGAATTGATATTATGTTTTGTGGGCATACACATAAGTACTCATACATTGATCTTTTGTCAGGAATATCTGATTTTCCTATAATGGTAAATGGAGCTACTTGACTGGATGTTAAAGTGGACACGAACTCTCTGCTTGTTAAAACAATGAACACAAAAGGGAATATATTGAATAAACATGAAATTAGAAAATAAGAATTATAAATTGAAATAAAAAAATTGTGAAGTGAAAGCGAAACGTTAAACACACAATACAATCAAAACTTAAGGTACTAAAAAACAAATATATACACAATTTTCACTCCTGACTTCTGCGATTTAATATCCAAAGTTAAGGAATTTATATAAATTTTTCTGTTCATAGTTTATTAAGAGAACTTTTCGTACAAATTCTTTTTATATAGTAAAAATACGTGATTCGCAATTCGCGAATTACAAATAATTATTGATTTACAATCAATAATTTTGGTTATATGGGAGATTATTTGCAATTTTGCAGCTCATATGCGACAAAATTTGTATG
>JBBQMQ010000208.1:0-7454 GCA_038329115.1 Bacteroidales bacterium | reverse complement strand
GGAGTAAGAAGCCAAAAAACTTTGAATAACTCTTTCAAATAAACCTTCAAAATCACTATACTCGTCAAAAATCACATAATTCGAACGTATAAAGAATTCAACTTCACCAAACTCCTGCATTATCTCATTAACATATGAATTTGAAGACCAGCCACCATTCTCATAAATTCGTTTATTCTCAATTATTTTTTCAGTAATCGAATTTATTTGCTGGAATCCTTCATGAAAAAAACTTTGTCTTGCTATATAAAGCAACAATTCGTAATCAGATAAAGACTTAAAATTATTTGCAATTTCAAATAAATCAATTTTGCTAGCTTCTAATGATAATTTCTCACATTCTTTTTGGTCATAATCAAAATCAAAATATAGAATTCTTCCAATATGAATCTGATTGTACTTAGCTATGAAATAAGTTATATATAAATTATGATTGAATGCTTCATCACAAATTTCTTTAAAGTCAAAGAATGCAGGTAGTGTTTGTCCTAATTTGTATTTATAGTAAGCATTTTTCATCCTTTCGGATAAATCTATTTCTTTGTTTGATATTGTAAGTTTATTGTAAGTCTCCTTAAAATTAAAACTTTCATATAAACATTTACAACATTCACAGTTGTTCTGATTATCTGTAAATCTTATGTCTATAGAGGTTCTACTTTGATAACCACTGATATTATAAATGAGATTAGCATTAATTTTTTTCAAAACAAAACGTAACTTGCTAATAATTTCAGAGTTAAGATCTATTTCCGAATCTTCTTTTTTCACAATTTGACATCCATCAATTATTTGTATATTATCTAAATAATTCATTAAAGACTTTTGAACATTACCTAATTCAAAAGAATGGTAACTTGCTTTAAAATCCTCAGATTGTGCGAATGGATAGTATTTTCGGAGTATATTGATTGGGATGAAATTTAATTCTTTATATAAATCGTTAAATAGATAATATAAGCTTTCTAAATCAGTTTTTTGTCTAGTTGAGTTAAAGGAAAATTTCTTACTCGAAATGTAATTTTTTATAATTGGTTTACCTAGTAATGTGTCAATTTCCCTGAAAAAATCAGAGTAATTTTTAAAGTAATTTATCTTTACCCTAGTAAATCTATCTTGTATATCTTTGTGAATGACTCTATTAGAATTCTTTTCATCTGCAAAATCAGTATTGTTATGAGAAATAAAATATAATTCCGATACTCCGTATATTTCGCAATGGTTTGCATATGAACCTATTATTTTCCAATCATTTAGCGATTTTTGCCCTTTTTTGTGAAATGGTGCAAGTCCATTTTCCATTCGCTTAACGACTTCTTGTTTAATACCATCGTGTGTCGTAATCTGTACAGAATGATTATTTATCAATTCATCTACTAATCTGGTTTGATCTATTAAATAGTTGTTGGTAACTACTAATGAACTTTGAACTAATGTTGTTTTAGGTATTTCAATTTGATTAGATAGAACTTTTTCTTTTCTCTTTATTTCTTTTTCTTTATGTTTATTCCATTCTTCAACTATTGACTCATTTACATAAAGAGTAATGTCTCCATTTTTAACAAAAGTTTCTAATTGCAACAAGTATTCATTGAAACCTGACGGTTTTACAAGTTGCAAAAGAGAACAATTATCTATCATTAAATGAATCATATTTCCTAAATTATATTTGTAATTTCTCAACAAAACGCTATTTCTAAATTTATTATGCTTATTACGTCTGTTTCTTTATTAGCCTTGCGCCTTACACCAATAAATCTACCACTTCTGTGGCGGTTATATCTGCTTTATCAGTAATATAAGTTGTATCGTATATTTATTTGCAAATATACATATTTATTTTCATAAAAAACCCGGAGCGATTTTATTGCATGAGAGAATAAATAGTCCAGAATGGATAAAATACCATAGCGTTTTATTTATTTTGAAAATTTAAACAAACAAAAGAAAATGTAAAACTGTTTCATTAAAAACAATTGAAATAAGTATGAGTTCATTAAAACTGGTTCAGGAAAAACTACCGAAAGTTTACGACGATTTAGAGTTTCTTTTAAATTGTCTGAAAGAAGTGTTGATTGAATCGGGTGAAACCGAACTGGCAAAGGATATACCGTGGATTTCAACGGATTCTACTTTCGGCGATAAACCGTTTACCGAAAAACATCTTCAACTCTATTCCACTTGTTTTCAATTGCTTAATATCGTTGAAGTAAACGGTGCAGTGCAGAACCGACGAAACCGGGAAGATGAAAAAGGAATGGCAGCAATTAATGGTTTATGGTCAAGCAATCTTGAACAACTCAAAGCAAATGGATTTACAGCTGCCGAAATTGTTGCCAAACTGGCTGACATTCATGTGGAACCGGTGTTGACAGCTCATCCCACCGAAGCCAAACGAACTGTGATGCTTGAACATCTCCGCAATCTGTATTTGTTGGTTGTTAAGCGTGAGAATAAAATGTACAGTAAATCGGAACAACTGGAGATTCGCCAGAATATAAAAATTGCTTTACACCGCATTTGGCGAACGTCTGATATTTACACCGAAAAGCCCGATGTCAGTTCCGAACTCGACAATATTACCCATTACCTGACACATGTTTTTCCAGAAGTAATCAAATTACACGACAGCCACCTTATTCAGGCCTGGCAGGAAGCAGGATTCGACCCGCAACTGATCCGTCGTGCCGACAGTTTTCCTAAAATTACTTTTGGAAACTGGGTAGGAGGGGACCGGGACGGTCATCCGCTTGTTACAGCTGAAGTAACAGCCAGAACACTGATAAAACTCCGCGAAAAGGCCTTTGAAGTGGTTAGAAATGAAATATTGATTTTACAAAAAAACCTGAGTTTTAATGTTACCATCAATCAATTGACTCCCGAATTTCAGAAACAATATGCACATTTATACAATGAATTGAAAGAAAAACGGGGCAGCTTTAAATTAAAATACAAAACCGAAGTTTTCAAACAGTTTTTGGATTTTATGCTGGCAAAATTACCGGAGCATTTTTCTACAGATACACCTTCAAATGATGATTTGAGTTATCGTTTACCTGCCGAACTTATTTCCGATTTATATCTATTGAAACGGAATCTGATTCATTTTGGCGCTTCTGAAATTGCTTATACCGATATGAATGAAGCCATTCGCGTCATTTCAACATTTGGATTTCACTTAGCCAAACTGGATATCCGACAAAATAGTCAGTTTAATAAAATTGCCTTATCGCAACTAATGAATGCTGCACAATTGAATGGTGATGCATTCCCGGAGAAAGATTATTCAGATAAAATTGAATTTCTAAACAGCGAATTAAATTCAAACCGGCCGTTTACTTTGCCAGGAACAGAGTTGCCGCCCGAAGCGAAAGCAAGCATCGATTGTTTTCGGGTTGTAAACAAACATATCCGAAAATATGGTGACGAAGCGATGGGTTCGATTATCGTGAGTATGACGCGCAATATCTCCGATTTACTGGTGGTTTATCTGCTTGAACGGGAAGCCGGTTTGATGGTTAACACACCGGAAGGTCTTGCTTCACAATTACCCGTTGTTCCTTTGTTCGAAACAATTGAGGATTTGCAACACAGTTCTGAAATTCTGGATGCATTTCTATCCCATCCGATAACCAAAAACAACCTGAAACTACAACAGAAACGAAACGCACAAAAAATTCCTGTACAACAAGTGATGATTGGTTACAGCGACAGCAACAAGGATGGCGGTATTTTTGCCAGTCAATGGTTTTTGTATGTTGCACAAAACCAACTGGTTGAAATCGGCAGAAAACATAATGTAACTATCCGTTTCTTTCATGGGAAAGGTGGTTCCATAAGTCGTGGTGCCGGACCGACACACTGGTTTCTACGCGCTTTGCCACCCGGTTCGGTTAATGGAAATATACGACTGACTGAGCAGGGCGAAACAATTGAGCGCAAATATGCCAATAAAGTTAATGCAGTATATAACATTGAATTACTTACGGCAGGCACATTGGCTATGACTTTGCTGAATAAAGATGTGGCAAATTACAATCATGAACTTACCGAAGAACTTAATTATCTGGCCAATGAAAGCATGATAGTGTACAAAGAACTGACACAAATGCCCGGATTTATTCGATTCTACGAAAAAGCAACACCGATTGATGCTATTGAGCAAAGCAAAATTGGCAGCCGTCCTTCGCGTCGAACCGGAACACGTACATTGTCCGATTTGCGAGCCATTCCGTGGGTTTTTAGCTGGAGTCAGTGCAGGTTTAATATAACAAGCTGGTATGGTGTAGGAACCACGCTCGAAAGATTATACCAAAACGAACCGTTGAAATTTGAACGCTTGCGTAAGGCAGTTAAAAACGAACCGTTTATCCGGTATATTCTTACTAATATCGATTCGAGTCTGGCTTCGTCCGACGAAAATATTTTTGCTTTGTATGCCCAACTTGCAGCCGATGTTCCCGGGAGTAATCAGATTTTCAATAAACTGGCAGAAGAACTGAACCGTACCCGCCGAATGATTGACGTGTTATTAATTCGCCCCATTTCCGAAAGGCGTAAAAACCATTATTATTCTACTTTGTTACGTTCGGAAGCCATGGAACCTTTGCACCGCCAACAGGTTTATTTACTGGCAAAATGGCGTACGTTTATTTCGGAAGGAAAAACTCAGGAAGCCGAACTGATTCTTTTTGAATTGCTTCGCTGCATCAATGCTATTGCTGGTGCAATCGGATTTACGGGATAAGACTTTACCGTTGCCCTAACTTTGGCTTAACAAGTTCCACTCAACCAACTTAATTCATAATGTTATTACAATGTTGTTAAGTTAAGGATCTTCATTGAATGGAATCTTTGTGTACCTTAGTGCTTTTGTGACTTAGTGGCTGTTATTTTTTTTGCCACAAAGACTCTAAGTCACAAAGTATCACAAAGAAATACACTAACTAAACGACATTGAATGTTATTAGCAAAAATAAGCGCTCCAAATTTGGTTGGAGCGCTTAAACTATAAACTATAAACTATGAACTTTCAACTAATTACGTGTTCATTCCACCGCAAACTGCGATTACCTGACCACTTACATAACTTGATAAATCGGAAGCAAGGAAAAGAGTAACTTTGGCTACTTCGTCAGGACTACCACCACGACGCAATGGAATTACTTCGTTCCATTTGGCACGTTGTTCTTCGGTAAGTGCGTGAGTCATTTCCGTTTCAATAAAGCCTGGTGCAATAGCATTGGCACGGATTCCGCGTGAACCTAATTCTTTAGCAACCGATTTGGCTAATCCAATCATACCGGCTTTTGACGCTGAATAATTTGATTGTCCTGCATTTCCTGAAACACCAACTACCGAACTCATATTGATAATACTTCCGGATTTTTGTTTCATCATTACCGGTGTACAAGCATGAATAAAATTGAAAGCCGATTTCAAATTCACGTTGATTACCGCATCCCACTGACCTTCGCTCATGCGCATCATCAAACCATCTTTGGTGATTCCGGCGTTGTTTACCAATACATCCACGCGACCGAATTCTTTTACAATTTCGTCAACCACAACGTGTGTTTCATCAAAATTAGCTGCATTCGAAGCATATCCTTTAGCTTTTACGCCGTAAGCTTCAATTTCTTTTTGAGTATTTAACGCATTCTCATCGATAACTAAATCGGTGAATGCAATGTTAGCGCCTTCGCTGGCGAGTTTAAGGGCAATTGCTTTTCCAATACCACGTGCAGCACCTGTTACGATAGCTACTTTTCCTTCTAATAATTTCATGTTTATTTTATGTTTTAAAATGAAGTTTTTTAAAATTTCGGTTGCAAAGATAGTGCTTTTTTCTAAAATCAGGTCAAAACCTGCATACTTTGGTCGTTTTTGTGCAAGAAAATAATCTAAAAACTATCATACAATAAAAAAAACGCCCGATCTCTCAGGCGTTTCCTATCTAATATCTAATATCTTGGCTCTTGGTTCTGATCTACCCATTCATAGAAACCAGAAACTCATCATTGTTATCGGTACGTTCCATACGGTCTTTCAGGAATTCCATAGCTTCAAGTGAATTCATATCCGACAAATGACGACGCAGAATCCACATACGGTTCAAAGTGTCCTTATCGAGCAGTAAATCATCGCGGCGTGTGCTGGAAGCCATAATATCAACAGCCGGGAAGATTCGTTTGTTCGATAGTTTACGATCCAGTTGAAGTTCCATATTGCCGGTTCCTTTGAATTCTTCAAAGATTACTTCATCCATTTTCGAACCTGTTTCGGTCAATGCTGTAGCAATGATTGTCAGGCTACCGCCATTCTCGATATTACGGGCAGCACCAAAAAAACGTTTTGGTTTGTGCAATGCATTGGCATCCACACCACCCGAAAGGATCTTTCCTGAAGCCGGTGAAACGGTATTATAAGCTCGTGCCAAACGGGTAATTGAGTCTAGCAGAATAACTACATCCTGACCGCATTCAACCATACGTTTTGCTTTTTCGTGTACCATGCTCGCTACTTTTACATGTCGTTCTGCCGGTTCATCAAATGTTGATGAAACCACTTCGGCACGTACGCTACGAGCCATGTCGGTAACTTCTTCGGGACGTTCATCAATCAGTAATACAATCATGTACACTTCAGGGTGATTAGCTGCAATAGCGTTGGCAATATCTTTTAATAAAACAGTTTTACCTGTTTTAGGTTGCGCCACAATCAAGCCGCGTTGTCCTTTTCCGATAGGTGAAAATAAATCCACAATGCGGGCAGAAAGAGTATCGTTTTTACCACTACATAAATTAAATTTGGTATCGGGAAAAAGAGGAGTAAGGTGTTCGAAAGGAACACGGTCACGTACATATTCCGGTGAGCGACCGTTAATTTTGTTGACTTTAATAAGCGGAAAATATTTTTCACCTTCTTTCGGTGGACGAATTGCTCCGTTTACTGTATCACCGGTTTTAAGTCCGAAAAGTTTGATCTGCGATTGTGATACATAAATGTCGTCGGGAGAAGCAAGGTAGTTATAATCGGCTGAACGGAGGAATCCATAACCATCGGCCATCATTTCCAATGTTCCGGTTCCTTCCAGAATTCCATCAAAATCGTATTGTTTTTCACCTTTATCAGCACGTTGATTGAACTTGTTCCGGTTGTTATTATTATTGGCGTTGTTTCCATTTACAGGATTTAAACTCGGTAAATTTGGCCTGTTTACTTTTACTTCCTGATTTTCAGTATTTATTAATACAGGTTCAGCTGTTTCTTCTACAGATTGTACTGCCTCTGCTTCGAAAATAGGTTCGTCTACGTTTAAATCTTCGTCCGGTCTTTCTTCCAAAACAAATACCTTAACCGGTGGAACAACTACTTCATCTTCCTTTTTGACATCTTCTTTTTTGGTAAATTTAGGCTTAGCTTTTTGACTTTTTGCTTTCGGACCTTTTGCA
>JBBQMQ010000207.1:0-7454 GCA_038329115.1 Bacteroidales bacterium | reverse complement strand
CCAGAACACAATGCAGGGCACGACGATGATATTGCCGTTGAAGAAAAGAAACCCGTAGAAACCTGGGGCTGGTTAATAAAGAAAGGAGCTAATATTATTCAGACCGACCGACCAAAAGAATTAGTTAAGTACATAGAAATTCAAAAATATCACGATTAAAAAATATGTTTCACAAATTAAAATTCACAATTAAAAAATCAGCATCATGAAAAAATTCTATTCTCTATTTATTGCATTTATTGCAACAACCACATTGGCTTTTGGTCAATGGACATCGTTACCAGTTTATGAATCGTTCAATTATGCCGAGGGAAACCTTGGTTTGTCAACAGCAACCGTAGCCATTCCGTGGAATTACGGCAGTACCCGTTCGGCTATAGTTGTAGCCAGTCCCAATCTCACATATACCGATATGACAACAACGGAAAATAAAGTGATAAAACTGCTAAACGTAGGTTCTGCAGCCAATATTAAAACAATATTTCCGGTACAAACCGTTCCTGTTTATGCATCATTTTTAATGCGTGGGCTTAGCGCTCCAGCAGGTGCTTCGACACGCATAGCTGCGTTTGGCGGAATCACCAACAGTACTGGAACGTTTAGTCCGGGAATTTTTTGTGATCAATCGGGCACCGGTTTTAAATTAGGTTTTGATGGAGCTGCTGGTTCGGTATCGGTAAGCCAATCGGCTGAATTTGCCTTAAATACAACCATTATGGTGATAATGAAATATACACCAAGTTCAACAGCAGCAAGTGGAATGGCCGATTTCTGGATAAATCCAACAAGCGCTTCTTTGTCGACAACGCCGGATATTTCGTTTGCAACAGGAGGTGTAATTGGGGATGTAAGTTTTTTGACACTAAAAACAGGACTTGGCGCAGCTGATGTTTTAATGGACGAATTACATATAAGTACCTCATGGGCTAATGTTGCACCGAGTGTAACTACAAAACTTGAAAACACCACGCAAAAACAGATTGGCTTATCAAGCACAATATTAAAAAATCAGGTTTCGCTTACTAACTGTAACGAAAATGTCAGCGTTGAATTTTATTCCATCGACAGCAAATTAATGAAATCGGTAAAGCTAAACGGCGAAAGTACCATAGATGTGAGCCAGTTGAAAAAAGGAATTTATTTAATAAAAATAGCTTCGGCAACACAAAATTATAGCTTAAAAGCAATTAAAGAGTAATACATTCAAAAAAAGAAAATCATGAAAAAAATATATGCAATTATAAGTATGCTTGCACTTGTCTTGGGAATGCAAAGTCAGGTTTTAGTTTACGATGGTTTTGAATACAGCGTAGGCGATTTAGGAACAAACGGCAACTGGGTGCCACGAAGTACAGGCACAGATATTCAGGTTATTGCTGATAATCTGTCTTATTCAGGCCTACCCACGTCGGTTGGTAATGCAACACAATTTAGTACATCGTTAGGCGGAAAAGACCCTCAACGTGCTTTTGATTCGCAAACAGCAGGTACAGTGTATGCTTCATTTCTCCTAAAAGTGACTGATATAAGTGGAGCTACAGCACCAAGATATTCGTTTGGACTATCAAATGCAATAGATCCTGCAACTGCCTCGGGCAATTATACTGCCTGTTTGTATATCAAGTCATCAACCGCAGGTTATCAGATAGGAATTAATCGGGGAACGACTGATACCGATACACAATGGGTGCCATCTGAATATGCATTGGGAAGCGTAATTCTTGTTGTTGTTTCGTATGACATCACCAATCAGGTTTCAAAAATGTGGATAAATCCGGCTTCTTCAAGTTTCGGTGGAACTACCGAGCCCGAATTAGCTGCATCAGCTTCTTCGGGTAATTTCCCTGGTACAAACTCAAACAATATTGCTTCGGTATTCTTCCGGCAAACAAATACCCAAAATCCGGTTATGACATTAGACGAGTTGAGAATTGGAAAAACTTGGGCTGATGTAACACCAAAGGCCACTGGAATAGCTAATACTTCACAAGCAAATACGCTTAGATTGTCATCCAATATATTGAAAGATTATGTTGCAGTAGTTGGCGGAAGTGATATTTCAAAAGTGGATTTTTATACCTTGGACAGCAAACTTGTAAAATCGTTGGTTGTGAGTGGTAGCAACTCCGTATCGATTAGTGGGTTAGCTAAGAGTATGTATTTAGTAAAAATTACATCTGGAAATAGCTTTAACCTGCAAAAAGTAATCAAGGAATAGACATCGTTTAAGCCCGAAAATACAACGCGAATTATATGTTGAAATTTATCAAAAAATTTTACGCACCTGCTACTCATAAACCAGTTACAGATGATAAAGTAACTGTAACTAAGAACTTGCTGAAATTCCGCTACAGTGTCTTTATATCTGCAACATTAGGTTATGCTTTGTTTTATGTGTGCAGGTTGAGTATAAGTGTGGCAAAAAAACCATTGGTAGATGCAAATATCTTTACCGAGAGTGAATTGGGTATGATTGGCGCCGCGTTATTTTTTTCGTATGCAATCGGGAAATTAATAAACGGTTTCATTTCAGATAGAGTAAATATCAATCGGTTTATTGCCACGGGCTTAATTTTGACTGCGCTTGTTAATTTGGCAATGGGTGCATTCCCGCTTTTTATCGTTTTTGTTATTCTGTGGGGGCTGAACGGATGGTTTCAGTCGCTGGGAGCAGCGCCGAGTGTAGTGGCGCTAACCCGTTGGTTTAGTCCCGAAGAACGCGGTACTTATTATGGTATTTGGAGTGCCAGTCATAACATTGGGAAAGCAATAACCTTCACGTTATTGCCTTTCCTTATTGGCATTGGGGGTTGGCAATGGGGTTTTTGGGGCGCAGGTGTAGCCGGGATGTTGGGAGCTGTAATGGTGCTTATTTTTCTACACGACAGTCCCGAAAGCAAAGGACTTCCGTCAGTTGTAAGTAAAAATACAGCGGTAAGTTCCTCACAAAACTCAGAACAATCGGTTGCAGCATCGCAACGTTCGATATTGAAAAATCCGTATATCTGGTTGTTGGCATTATCCAGTGCATTGATGTATATCAGTCGCTATGCCATAGAAAGTTGGGGGATTTTTTATGCGCAAGCAGAAAAAGGTTATACCAATGTACAAGCTGGTCAGATAATTGGTTTAACAGCGATAACAGGAATCATTGGCACTGTTATTTCGGGATTTATTTCCGATAAATTTTTCAAAGGAAGCCGGAATATACCTGCTTTGGTGGCAGGAATATTGAATATTTTTTCACTCGCACTTTTTCTTTTTTATCCAAATGGAAATGTTTGGATTGATTCTGCCGCCATGTTGATACACGGTTTTGCCATTGGCATTCTCATTACTTTTCTGGGTGGACTTATGGCGGTTGATATAGCCCCAAAACAAGCCACTGGTGCAACAATGGGCTTAATTGGCATTGCAAGTTACGCAGGAGCAGGTATCCAGGAGTTGATAAGTGGCTTCTTAATCAGCGATAAAAAAGTAATGATTCATAATATCGCAACATACGATTTCTCAATTGCACGATATTTCTGGTTTGGAACAGCTTTATTGTCAGCTGTTATAGCACTTATGGTTTGGAAAGCAAAAATAAGAGATTAAGATAAAACGGAGACAGGTTTAGTTTAACAAACAATTTTTTTAAAGGTTTTCTAAATGATTTCACCCATCACGCAGCAAAAGAATTGTTGAGTGGTGGGTGTTGTTTATTTGAATTTTAAAGTTTTCCAATTTTAAAGCTGTTCTGCTAATTTAGCAATAAAACTAAAATCTACCCACAACAGCAGTTCTGGGATTAAAGAACATGATGTTATATATGGGCATGTATATAATGTCATTTTTTTGAATTATCTGTTGTTCATTAGAAAGAACATAAGCACGATGAATATTGTATTCTTTATTCTCCAAAAACTTGTTAAGTGCGCTATGGATATAATAGTCTTTTCCTGATTTTATTTCCAATGGTATTACAGATAAATGATTAGCATCATCAATCAGGTAATCTACTTCACCATTTTTCTTATTATCATAGTAATATAGATTAAACCCGTGAGATTTAAGTTCTTGTGCTACTATAGTTTCGTATACTGATCCAAGATTGATGCTTTTTACATCCTGCATTATGGCTGTAATATTGTTTTTATAGAATATGCTGGTTAATAATCCTACATCGTTTACATAAAGTTTGAGTAAATTTTTTCCACTATTTTCAATAAGAGGATATGTTGGTGTACTTATTGCTTTTACATCCAAGGCTACACCGGCAGAAATCAGATAGTCGAATTCATCTTCATAATCAGCCATTCTTTTACCATTTTTTCCTTCTATATTACTGGCAACCATCCTCTTTTTTTTATTCTCTAAATTCGAAGGAATCATTTTGTAAATCCGTTGAATTTTTAGTTTGGAATGAGCTTTTTCATATTTAGCAACATCAATACCATATAAAGTATAAATATCATCATGTATTTTCCGAATTAACATAAGGTTTTGTTGTTCAACAAATGTCTTTACAGCATCGGGTAAACCTCCCACAATCAAATACTTTTTGAATAAGTCGAGGATCTTATTGTGTAGAGTATCAGGTAAGGTTTTTAATTCCTCAAAACTCTTTTGCATCGAATCCAAAACAAGTTTGCCAATACCATTTGCAATAAGAAACTCTTCAAAATCAATTGGATACATGTGCTTTATTTCGATGCTCCCTAATGGAATCGATGATGTATTTGCCAATGTTACTCCCAATAAAGAGCCACTTGCGATATAGGTGTACTTGTCATCTTCTTTTAAAAATTTCAATAAGGTAAGTAAATGATCATAAGCCTGAATTTCATCGATAAATACCAGGGTGTCCGATTTTGCTTGCATGCGGTCTCCTGCAATTATACTTAAAGCCAACTGAAAATCATTTACCGTTTTGGCTTCAGCAAATAATTTATCTCCAAGCTTATCTTCTTCCATATTTATTTCGATATAATTTTTATATAGCTTTTGCCCTACATACCTTATGATAAAAGATTTTCCAATCTGACGAGCTCCATCAATTATTAAAATTTTATTCGAATTGGAAAGAAGATGACTTTGGATGTAATTTTGAATTTTACGAAATAACATAGCAGTGTTTTTTTATAAATTTGGGGACAAATATACACTTTTCTAAGATAAAAACATAACATTTACTACACTTTTCCTATAAAATATACCCATAAAAAATACAGTTTTCCGAATTATGTGTAAATATTGTTTTTTATAGAACCGAAAATACTCAACCATAATAATGAAATATCCCTTGCATTGGAATCGAATCCTCCAGCCGGGCCAAGCGAAACAATGAATAACATTCAAAGTCCATTTAAACAGGATTTAAATGTAGTTTAGTAACATAGTTTTTTTAAGGTTTTCTAAATGATTTCACCCACCATGCAGCATGATAATTTGTTGAGTGGTGGGTGTAGTTTGTTTAAAGTGGTAGTTTCACTTGGAGTGAGGTTATTGCTATCAGGTAAAATACGCATCTACGATATAGAGTGGTACATTTATCAATTTGCTTTCAATTTGATAGTTGGACAAAGAAGTACGAATGGCTATTTTTGGCTCAAACTTTTCGCAAAAGAGCTTGAAACTTCGTGCTTTCAAGTTTTCTCCTGATTTTACTTCGATAGGTATGATTTCATCATTTTCGTTCTGGATAATAAAGTCAATTTCGTATTTGCTATTGCTAAATGTGAAATAATGTAATGCAATTTCTTCTTTTGGCAAGAGTTGTTGAAAAACAAACTGTTCGGCAATCGCACCCTTAAATTCAGTGAAAACAGCATCGCCATTTAGCAATGTTTTCGCATTGAGTTCGGTCATTGCACATAGTAAGCCGGTATCGTTGTGATACAATTTAAAAGCCGATAGCTCTTTGTATGCAGCAAGTGGTAAAGCCGGCTTTGATACGCTATATACTTTATGCAATAATCCCGAATCAACGAGCCATTGTATTGCCAATTCAAAGTCTTTTGCCCGCGCGCCCTCTTTTATTATACCATAAATAAACTTTTTATTTTCTTTTGCTAATTGAGCCGGAATGCTTTCCCAAACCATTTTTATACGAGGTAAAATCTCCTTTGGTGCATGTTTTGAAAAGTCATTTTCGTAAGATTTTAGAATCTCCCGTTGAATCTTCCGAACTTCATTCCAATCTTTATTTTCCGAAAAACGCAATACGACTTCGGGCATACCACCTATAAAAAAGTAATAGCGCAGATAATTGATTAGTTTGGATTTGAATGTATTTAAGAGCTCCCATTCCCGTTTTTCCATTAATTCCACAAGTGACGTTTCATTCATTGCAAGTAGAAATTCAGTGAAACTAAGTGGATAGAGCGTTAAAAACTCGACTTTTCCAACAGGAAATGAATCCTCCGGATGTATGGATATTCCAAGCAAAGAGCCTGCTGCAATTACATGATAATGAGGCGCTTTTTCATAAAAATACTTGAGTGCCGTAATACCGCGGGGAGCTGTTTGTATCTCATCGAAAATCAATAGTGTGTCTTCAGCGCTTATTCTAAGGCCCGAATATGCATTCAGCAATGTTATTATCCGATCAATATCAAAATCTGATTGAAAAATATCTTTTGGTGCACCATCATCTTCAAAATTTACATAGAGCACTTGCTTGTATTCTGCTTTTCCAAACGACTGAAGCAGCCAGGTTTTACCTACTTGACGGGCACCTAAAAGAATAAGAGGTTTTTTATTCTTGTTTAACTTCCACTTATTAAGCCTTTTAATATCAGTTCTGTACATTTTTTCTCGAAATTAATGTTTGTTGTTACACTTTTCTCCCACGATTCACAGTACAAATATACACTTTTCTCCTTGATAATTCAAAATAATCAACACTTTTCTCCTAAAAGCTATTATGTACGTTGCAAAAGAAAAAATATATCAAACCACGTATCGAATGGATACCGCTGGACAACGCAATTTCATTAGCATTGGAATCGTCGCCTCCAGCCGGGCCAAGCGAAACAATGAATAACATTCAAAGTCCATTTAAACAGGATTTAAACGTAGTTTAATAACATAGTTTTTTTGAGGTTTTCTAAATAATTTCACCCATCACACAGCAAGAAAATTTTTTTGTGTGGTGGGTGTAGTTATGTTTTTCTACAACTCTTTCAAAAAGTCTGCTCGTTCTCCCATGGCTCGGTTTCTTCTTCGCCATAGCGCACAATATCAATGATTTTGATAATTTAGGCGGCGGTGGGTACGCCAGAACCAGCATAATTTTCGGGCATTACAAAGTTGCCAAATACATTGCAGGCTGCCATAGCCGTCAAGCTAAAAGCAGTAAGTATTTCTTTTTTAGAAGCTTACTTATCTATGTGACAATAAAATAAACTTTTTTTAACCCTATTTCGAGAACTAGGGCTATTGAATTTATTTTTCATGACTTCAAAGAACTT
>JBBQMQ010000206.1:0-7483 GCA_038329115.1 Bacteroidales bacterium | reverse complement strand
ACTTCCGTTTTTGATTGGCAAATTCCACGATCAAAATACCATTCTTCGTAACAATTCCTATCAACAAGATAATTCCGATTTCAGAAAAGATATTCAGAGTTTGCCCGAAAATCCAGAGGGAAAGCATGGCTCCTGCAATAGCCATTGGGACGGTAAGCATGATAATAAAGGGATCGCGGAAACTCTCGAACTGCGCTGCCAGAATTAAATAAATAAGCAACAAAGCCAATACCAACGCAAACATAATGTTCGAACTGCTTTCGGCAAAATCTCTCGAAGGACCTGATAATGCAGTTGTAAATGAAGTATCCAGCAATTTAGCCGAAATCCGTTGCATTTCATCAATTCCTTCACCAAGAGTTTTCCCGGGGGCAAGGTTTGCCGAAACAGTGGCCGATTTATACCGGTTATAGTGATACAAAATAGGAGGATTACTACTTTCTTCAATTTTCACAATATTATCTAATTGAATCATTTTGCCTGTGTTGCTACGAACATACAATGACGAAATATCACCAGGTATATTTCTGTCTTCGCGTGCCACCTGACCAATAATATAATATTGTTTATTGTTCTGCAGAAAATAGCCGTAGCGGCTGCCGCTATATGCCAGGTCAAGTGCATTCGAAACATCTTTTTCATTCACACCCAAACTGTTGGCTTTTAAGCGGTCGACAGTAATATTTATTTCGGGCTTGTTGAACTTCAAATCCACATCCACATTGCTAAAAACCGGACTGTTTTGAGCTTCGTCCAGAAATTTTGGTAACATTTCATGCAATTTATCAAAATCGATATTTTGCAGCACAAATTGAACCGGAAGTCCACGTGAGCTGGATGTAGCAATGGTTGGTTCCTGACTGGCAATAACGCGTGCCTCGGATATTTTTCCATAGTTTTTCGACAACTTGTCATAAATTTGCTGTTGGGTAATTGTTCGTTCGGTAGGATCCGATAGAAAACTGATAACAAAGCCGGTATTGGCACCACCACTACTATGACCACCACCAAATCGGGCCAAAACATACTTAGCTTCCGGAAACGAATCCATATTCATTCGAGCCACTCTTTCAATAATAACTTTTGTGGTAGAATACTCTGTTCCTTCGGGAGCAGTGAGGCTGGTTCTGATACTACTGTGATCTTCAAGTGGTGCGAGTTCTGTTTTAAGTGTATTTGTAAATACAAAAATCATTAAAACACAAATTCCGAGAATTGCAAAAGAAATCCATTTGTGAATAATAAAGAACGCAAGAAAACGCTTGTATTTTTTTTCAACCGCCAGGAAGAATGGTTCGGTAGATAAATAAAATTTTGAATGGTGCTTAGCTGTACCTCCTAAAAAAACATTCAGTACCGGCGTCAACGTCAATGAAACAAGAGCTGAAATCAGCACGGCACTTGCCACCACAATTCCAAATTCGCGAAACAACCTACCGGTGAATCCTTCTAAAAATATAACTGGAATAAACACAATAGCCAGCGTCAACGAAGTGGAGATAACAGCAAAGAAAATTTCGCGTGTTCCTTCAAATGCAGCCTGCCATTTATTCATGCCTTTTTCAATCCGTTTGAAAATATTCTCAGTGACTACAATGCCGTCATCCACCACCAAACCGGTTGCCAGCACAATTCCCAGCAATGTGAGTATATTGACGGAAAAACCGAAAATATACATGATAAAAAAGGTTCCAATCAACGAGACAGGAATATCAATCAACGGGCGGAGGGCAATAATCCAGTTTCGGAAAAACAAAAAGATGATCATTACCACCAGAAAAATGGCAATAAGCAATGTCTCGATTACATCAGTTACCGATTGGCGCACAAAAGTCGATTTATCACGGGCAATGTTTAATTCCATTCCTTTCGGTAAATTTTGTTTGATTTGATCCAGTCGTTTATAAAATTCATCGGCAATTTGAATATCGTTTGCACCTGGCAATGGCGATATAGCCATCATCACACCCGAAGCTCCGTTTATAGTTGCACCTGATTCTTCGTTTTGAGCTCCCAGAACCGCCTGACCTATATCAGCCAATCGCACCACTTGTGTACTGGTTTGTTTAATAATCAGGCTATTAAAGTCATCTTCACTCACCAGTCTTCCGCGTGTTTTTACAATGAGTTCTGTGGCATCACCTCTGATTTTTCCACCGGGCATTTCTACATTTTCTTTTGCCAAAGCAGTATTTATATCTGTAGCTGTAAGTGAATAGGCGGCCATCTTAGCCGGATCGAGCCATAATCGCATAGCGGGTTTTTGCTGTCCGTAAATAGTAATCGAACTTACACCGGGTATGGTTTGTAATTTTTCAAGCAAAACGTTTTCAGCATAATCGCTTATTTCCATTGAATTCATTGACGAACTTTGAACCGCCAGCATAATAATCGGATCGCTATTGGCATCAGCTTTTGTAACCGTTGGCGCTGCATCAATGTCCTGAGGAAGTTGACGCATGGCTTGCGAAGCTTTGTCACGCACGTCATTTGCCGCCTTTTCCAAATTGGATCCCAGATCAAATTCAACAGTGATAGTACTTGTGCCGATTGACGACTGTGAAGTAATGGATTTTACGCCTTCAATTCCATTAAGCGATTTTTCCAATGGTTCCGTTATCTGAGATTCAATAATCTCAGAATTTGCTCCGGTGTAAGAGGTTTGAACGGTAATAACCGGAGGATCAATAGCCGGATACAGCCGAACACCCAGAAAGTTGAAACCCACGCCACCCAACAGAATGATGACCAGACTCAACACCACAGAACCAACCGGTCGTTTTAATGCTATATCAGAAATTGTCATAATGAATCAGTTACGTTGGAGAATACTAGTTTAGAGCCTTCTTTTACAAACAGTAAACCGGAAGTAACAATTGTATCGCCTTTCTGAATACCTTTGGTGATTTCTATTGCAGAAGCCTTGCGAATACCGGTTTTTACCATTACAAATTTAGCTTTACCATTTTTTGTAACAATCACAATTTTGTTATCCTCTTGTGGAATAATTGCCTGAGTTGGAATCATCAATGCATTTTTATTTTCACTGAGTCGAAGTTGAATATTGGCAAAACCTCCCGATAATAATTCGTCGGAATGACTATTGACAACTGCCCGCACTTTCAGATTTCGCGTGGCATCGTCAATTCCCTGTTCGGTCGCTATCACTGTAGCATCAAATAACTTTTCGCTGTTGGACATACTGAACTTTACTTTCATGGTAGGTTTAATCAGCGAGCTGTATTTTTCAGGAACAAAAAAATCAAGTTTCAATTTATCATCGGTGCGGATGGTTGCAAGCATTGTAGCCGGTGTAACAATCGCTCCAATACTGATATTCCGCAGGCCTATAACTCCATCAAACGGCGCCAATACTTCAGTTTTGCGAATCAACGTTTTTTGAACTTCAATATCCGCTTTCAATGAATTCACTTGCAATCCACTTTGTTCATAGTCATTTTTGGTGATTCCATTTACTTTCATCAATTCCGACTGACGATTGTATATTTGTTGCTGAATGGCCAGTTCCGATTGCAGTTTTTTCAATTGCGATTGCAAGTCATCATCAAAAAGCTTTACTAACAATGTTCCTTTTTTGACAAATCTTCCTTCGGGCAAATTAATAAAAACTACTCTTCCTGCAACTTCATTTTTCAGATCTACTGTTTCATAGGCCTGTAACGATCCCGAAACCAATATTTCATCAATCAGCAATGAAGGTTTTACAATATAAGCATCCACTTTCTTTAGCGGTTTTTCTTTTTTTGACTTTTCACTGTCGGCAGGTTTAGTGAATCTCACTTTGATAAGCAAACCAGCCAAAACAATAAAAATAATGGCAATCCAAATCGTACTTTTCTTCTTATTCATTTGTTTTATACTATTTTATTCTGTAATAAGTTCAGTTCAATTATCGTAAGCATCGAATATAATTCGAAAACTCCCTGCAATTCATTGCAGGGAGAAATCCATAATAAAATTTAATGCTTTTTATTTCAGCTTTATAACTTCACTTCCGGCTAATAAGAAAGCCCCAGTTCCATACACCTCGGTAACAGACGCTGTGAAATTTAGTTGCGGATCAGCTCCTATTTGTTGAACCCATCCAACGCGACCATCAGGCTGAACCAAAGTACACATTCCTAACCATGCTTTTTTCACAACTGGTAAATATTCTTTTCGGTCCAATAAACCGTTATTAATTCCCCATGCCAGTGCATATGTGTAAAATCCCGAACCGCTGGCCTCTCCGCCGGGATATGATTCCGGATCCAGCAAACTGGCTCGCCAAAGTCCATCATTTTGTTGAATATCAGCAATTTTACGTGCCATTTCTTTAAACAGTTTTTCATAAAACGGTCTGTTTTTGTAATTTGAAGGTAATTCTTTTAAAATCAGAGCTAAACCACCCATTACCCAACCGTTTCCGCGTGACCAAAACACTTTCTGTCCATTTTTTTCTTTTTTGGAAAAATAACTGTTATCGCGATAAAACAAGTGATCTTCTTTGCTGTACAACAAATCATAAGTTTCTTTAAAAAGTGAATCAGTAAGGGTGAGGTAATTTTGATTCTTCAAAGTAATCCCAAGTTTTACATAGGCCGGAGGCGCCATAAATAAAGCATCACACCACCACCAGGTAATACATCTTTTTGAATCGGTTTGATTCGGTGTTACCATAAACTCATCCATTCTTTTGACAAACGGCTCAATCATCTTTTTATCTTTTGTGATGCGGTACAAATCAATATACGTTTGTGCAATTGCCTGATCATCCGCAAACTTTACATCAGGTCCCGGCATCCACTGGTTTTTCTCTCCCATATCCAACATTGCTTTCTTCAATCGTTCATCATTGGTAGTTTTATATGCCGCAGAAATACCTGCGTAAAAAGCACCGTTCGTCCAGTCGGTCAACTTGTGTCTAGGATTGTTCAATTGCCAAATTGCAGCGTCAATCATTAACTTTTTAATTTGAGCTTTATCAAAAATATTTTCAGTTTTGGTAAAGACGTTCAACGCAAAAGTTAAGCACAGTGTTACTATTAAAAGTTTTTTCATCTTTTATGAATTAAATTTGATTTATTTATGTTCAAAGAAACTGAAATTTACGTTGCCATAATTCCTGTGTTCTACAAAATTCGGATGATTTGTGAAGTCGGTTTTCGATGAATGTTCCAAAACGAAAAGTCCGTCGCTTTTGAGCAGGTTAAACGAAAAAATTAAATTGGGAATCTCAGCAATTTTATCGAGTTCATAAGGCGGATCTGCAAAAATCATATCGAATTGTGTATGACAACTGCTGATAAATTTAAAAACATCAGTTTTGACAAGCGACAAATTGGTTATTTTCAGTTCAGTACAAACCTTTCGAATAAAAGTACAATGACGCTCATTTAGTTCCACTGAAATCACACTCTCACAATCTCGCGATACAAATTCAATGCTGATACTGCCTGTGCCAGCAAATAAATCGAGCACCTCAATTCCTTCAAAGTCAATACGATTGTTGAGCAAATTGAATAATCCTTCTTTCGCAAAATCAGTGGTTGGTCTTGCTGTTATATTAGTTGGAGCAGAAATTCGCCTTCCCTTGTATTTTCCACTTATTATTCTCATCTTCGTAACTGATTAGTATTCATTTATTACTGTAACGTATTTGCTCAACAAATTTCGTAATTCCGGTTTATTTTCTGCGTTAAATAAATAAACAGTATCTTTTTCGGTATCAAGCGAAAGTTTTTCAAAAACATTCAGTGCAAAATAAACGAAGTCTTCCGGAGTCTGATAGCTAAAACTATTGATTAACTGTAATTTGCTATTTTTTAAAGCAATTATATCCAACCTATTAATTCTTGTCCAAATGTAAAGACTGTTCTCATTTTGCAATCGGATTTTTTCTGAAAGAAGCCAACTTAAATGGTGTTCAATAGTTGATTCCTTAAATAAAAAATTCATTGCCTTTTGAATTGTTGCGGGTATTGAAAATACAGATACAATATCAAAAGCCGGAATTTTATTAATCAGAATGCTTTCGTTTTCTGTTGGCTTATGTTCAAAATACAGAAAATCTGCTGCGTTTTCAATACTGAAAACATCAGTAGGTAGTATTGTGTAAGTATCTGATTCACATATTATACTAACATCTTTATAGTACAATTTGGTTTCATTTTCAAATAGTAAAATTACGTCATCTAATGGCAACGAAAATAAAGCAGCGTTGACTTTCTTAGCTGACAACAAAGAATTTGATTCGTCAAAAACCGATAATGAGAATCCTTCTGAATGAATCCTGACGGATAAACTATATAAGGTTGTATTTGTTGAAAGAGTGTGTTCTAACATGTTGGTTCAAGGATATATTCAGCAAAAATAAATTTCAAAGTCGGGTTAAGTCGTTCAATTTCTTATTTTTTTTGCAAATTTAGAAAAGAATATCCAATACCAACTTATCCTGACAGATTTTTATCAGATATTTCTTGCTTTTTACTTTTACTTTTGAATGTACTTAAAAATTTGTATCGTATCTTTGCACACAAAATAGCGGTAAGGAGTAAGTGGCAAGCAGTAAGAACTGTTTACTGATAACTGTTTACTGATAACTGATAACTGAAATGACATTCAAAACACAATATAGTAGATTATTGCGATTATTTCCAACGCTTTTCAATTTTGATGAGCGGAAAGAGTTGAGAGCAATAATTAAAAAACACTACACCATTTTCCCTCCTGAAGGAGAAGCTCCGGGTCGTTCTGTGTCCGATAAAATGCAGATTGTTGAAATTATTTTGGATGAAATAGGTTTGGGAAAAGCCGCTGTTTTGAGTGTTTTGTTTCACGAGTTAGTTGAAAAAAAGCAAATTAGCATTGCTGATATCGAAGGTAAATTCAACACACAAGTCTCGTCTATTATTCAGGGCATGATGCGGGTAGAAGAACTTTATGCACGTAATGCTTCACTCGAAACTGAGAATTTTCGGAAATTATTCCTCACTTTCGCCGAGGATGTTCGTGTGATCCTTATAATTATTGCTGAGCATCTGCAAATTATGCGGACTCTCGACACGTTTCCCGAAGAAAAACGTCAGAATATTGCCCGCGAAGCTTCATTTTTATACGCACCGTTAGCTCACCGTATGGGTTTATATGCGGTAAAAACGGAATTGGAAGATCTCTCGCTTAAACATACGAATCGGGAGATTTATAGGGAAATTGCTCACAAACTAAACGAAACAAAACGTTCCCGCGATCAGTTTATTTCAGATTTTATTTCGCCATTAAAAGAAAAGTTAGGAGAAATTGGTTTTGAATTTTCCATAAAAGGTCGGACAAAGTCCATTCATTCCATTTTCACTAAAATTAAAAAACAGAATACTCCATTCGAAAATATCTACGATTTATTTGCCATCCGGATAATCTTTGATGTTCCGCTCGAAAAAGAAAAAGCAGCTTGCTGGCAGGCCTATTCAATTGTTGCTGATAT